>JBHPDT010000090.1:0-8281 GCA_042577545.1 Candidatus Omnitrophota bacterium
GTAACAACAGCAGGCATGTTAAATGCTATCGGCTTGCAGAACGAAGGTGTTGACGCTTTTATTAAAGATAAGATCCCTTATCTTTCTAAGATCGGCACATCGGTTGTTGTAAGCATTGCTGGAAAGACAGAACAAGAATTTAAAGAGCTTGCGGCCAAGCTTAATGATGCTCCCATCGATGCTATTGAGGTCAATATATCATGCCCTAATATCAGTCTTAAGCTTTCAGCTGCCAGCCTTCAGCAATATAAGTTATTCGCTCAAGATGCTAAAGCTACCGCCCAGATAACAAAAACCGTAAGAAGCCAAACCAAGAAACCTGTAATAGTTAAACTCACGCCTAATGTAACAGATATAACAGAGATAGCCAAGGCAGCTGAGGGCGCAGGCGCAAGCAGCGTCTCATTGATAAATACAATACGCGCGCTGGCGGTTGATATTAAGAGCAGGAGACCACAGTTAGGCAATGTCACAGGAGGCCTAAGCGGGCCGGCTATAAAGCCTGTAGCCCTGGGAATGGTTTGGGATGTTTATAAGAGTGTTAATATCCCCGTGGTTGGCATTGGGGGAATAATGAACACTGAAGATGCTCTTGAGTTTATGATATGTGGAGCGTCAGCAATACAGGTTGGCACAGCAAATTTTGTTAACCCGACATCTGCAACAGATATTATTGCAGGTATTAGAGCTTACGCAAAAGAGAATAAGATCAAGAGCATAGGCGAACTGGTGGGCACGTTAAAGACATGAAAGACCGTTTAATAGTAGCGCTAGATGTAGATAATATCAAGAAAGCAAAAAAACTCGTTGATACGCTATATCCGTATGTAAAAATTTTCAAAATAGGAAGCCAGCTCTTTACAGCTTGTGGACCAGATGTTGTGAAGATGGTCCAAAAAAAAGGGGCCCAAGTTTTTCTCGATCTTAAGTTTCATGATATACCCAATACAGTAGCTAGGTCCGTTGCTTTGGCTGCAAAACTGAATGTATTTATGCTTAATGTTCATGCTTCTGGCGCAGGCGCAATGATGAAAGCAGCTGTTGCGGCAAGGGGAAAGTCAAAGAAGCCGATTATTATAGGCGTTACTGTTTTAACTAGTATGGACAAAGGGTCGCTACAGAGTGTTGGCGTGAATCGTGCGCCGATAACCCAGGTAATAGATCTTGCAAAAAAAACCAAGGGCGCGGGCTTAGACGGAGTAGTCTCTTCCGCACGCGAGATAGAGGCTATCCGCAAGGCTTGTGGAAAGCATTTTGTTATAGTAACGCCAGGCATTAGGCCCCTAGCAGGTCAAGCCAATGACCAGAAAAGAATAGCAACACCCCAGCAGGCTATTAAATCTGGCGCTGACTACATTGTAGTTGGCAGACCCATTACTGCTTCAAAAGATCCTTTGCGTGCTGCTAAGAAGATCCTGGGTAATATGGTAATATAAACTATCTTAGCTGTGAGATCCCGACGGCGCTCCTATTCGTCGCGCCGTCGGGATGAAAGCTGGACATTAAAATTTACGCTTCCTACGGTCGCGCAAATTTTGTCCAGCTTTCACTTGACAAAATTATTCCTGCGGGTTATCCTATATTGCAAACAATAAAAGGAGCCTGATAAATGAAACATACTAGTATTTTAGAGATGCTGGCGCGCGCGGACGCCCTACTTGAAGGACATTTTGTTCTATCTAGTGGACTGCATAGTGGTAAATATCTTCAATGCGCGCTGCTTTTGCGTTATCCCGCATATGCTCAAGAACTATGCAGAAGATTAGCCGCTAAGTTTAAATATGAGAAGATAGACCTTGTTGTAGGGCCCGCCTATGGAGGTATAATCGTTGCCCATGAGCTTGCGCGCGCCCTTGGTGTGCGCGCCATATTCACAGAGCGCAAAGATGGCAAGATGCAGCTACGTAGGAGTTTTAGCATTGAAAAGGGTGAGCGGGTTTTGGTTGCCGAGGACGTTGTAACAACAGGGCGATCTGTTAAGGATGCTATTGACTCGATTAAACCTTACAAAGCAAAGATAGTGGGTGTCGCAGCATTGATAGATAGAAGCGGCAAGAAGGCTGTCTTTGGAAAGACCCAGTTTAAGAGCATAAAAAAAATCGATATAAAAACTTACAAACCCGCAAGCTGCCCTCTTTGCAAGAAGAAGATGCCTCTGGTAAAACCAGGATCAAGGGCTTAAGTGAGCAGGAGCGCCTAACCACAAAGGGCATATCTTGCCCTATCTACTCATCAGGTTATTATGATGGATGTTGTATTAGTTAGTCCCCAGAAAGAGCTTTTTAAGGGCAGCGCTTCATCAGTCTTGTTTCGCGCGAAAGAGGGCATGATGGAGATTCTGCCGAATCATGCGCCATCTCTATCCGAGCTTTCAGCAGGGGATGTAGAGATCTTAAGTGATTCCGGTATCAAGAAATTTAATATATCGTCCGGCTTTGCGGAGATCCATGATAACAAGATAGTCTTGCTTGTTAGGGAGACTGTCGGCCAGTAACTCGTTCTCCCACATGAAGAAATATGACCTTGCTTACTACGTAGGATTAGTGACTCAATTAGGTCTAACTATAATATTTAGTATTATAGCGGGGCTACTAATAGGTCTTTTCCTTGATAAGATGCTTAATACCAAAGGAGTCTTCTTGGTTTTCTTTCTAGGCATTGGAATTGTAGGCGGGTTTTATAAGTCTTATCAGCAGATCATGAAAAAGTGATTAACGCATGAATACTCCAACTGACTATATTGTTTTTAAGATTACGATTCTAAAGCGATCCGTACTATTGATCGGTGTTGCGCTCCTTCTTGCCCTGTTATCCGGCAACAAGGGGTTAGCTGCTGGCGTTCTTGTTGGCGGGTTGGTCTCTATGGCAATATTTTCACTTTTATATAAATATGTTTTAACACTAGCTAGTTTAAGCATGGAACAGAGAAAAAAGTTTATCATACCGCGCGCCCTATTGGTCTACACGATCATGGGGGCTACACTATTTATAGCTATCACAAAGGGGGTTGCTGTATTTCTTGGAGCTGCGGCGGGTTTATTTGTATTGAAGATAGCTATTTTTCTTGAGATATTTAAGGATAAGAGATGTCGGGCAATGAACTAATTACAGTGATGGCATTCGCCGGGAGCGCAATATCTATGGGCATGGGGGCTGTTGGCTCAGCCATAGGGATAGGTATAATCGGCGGTAAGGACCTTTCAGGCTCAAGCAGGAACCCCAGACAGGAGGGCGCCCTGCTTAAGACTATGCTTATTGCCATGGCAATAGCATCGACCACAGCTATGTATGCGCTTCTTGTGGCGCTGTTACTCCTTTTTGTAATAGGAGCTGTTTAATAAATGAAAGATGTAGGCGTATTAACAACTAAGAGCTTAGCAATACCAGGTCTTGATTTTACAATAACATATAACCCAACTATTATGTTATTCACCGGCGTAGTCATGCTTCTCATTTTTGTTCTAGCAGGTGTTGTTGCCCGATCCATAGGCAGAAAACCGAATAGGATCTTTGCGGCATTTGAATTATTATACAATGCTTTTTTTACTATGGCTGAGGAGGCCATAGGTGAGGACGCGCGTAAATTTACGCCCCTGGTGCTTACTATATTCCTTTTTGCTCTTTTCAGCAATTGGATAGGGGTGATACCTGGCATGGTAAGCCCAACACAGGATCTTAATACATGCCTGGGGCTTGGGCTGTTGGTATTCGTAATAGCGCATGCCACTGCTATAATGAAGAAAGGCCTTGGTAAATATCTTAAGAGCTATTGTGAGCCGTTTATTCTTTTTTTACCGATAAATGTTATAGGCGAGATAGGAAAGCTAGTCTCTCATTCATTCAGGCTCTTTGGCAATATCTTCGCTGGCGCAATAATATTTGCTTTAACAGGCCCGGTTATTGTAAAAACTTTTAGCGCGCTCGGCCTTCCGGCATTTAGCGCTTCACCACTGATATTAGTCGCGTACTTTGTATCACAGGCGTTCTTTGGTTTATTTGTGGGCACTGTTCAGGCGCTTGTATTCTCATTGTTGGCGTTAACATATATTGCTATACTGAGGGACTAGCTGAATGCTAAGCAAAAGAAACCAGTAACCCTTTGAACAGGGGGCAGCGTGCAGGGTTCAGGGTACAGAAAAAATTGTTCCCTGTCCCCTGACCCCTGTACCCTGAAGAACTGGCAACTGGTTACTAACGTATGGATTAATACGTGTAAGGAGGAAAATATGGACGTTGCATTTGCAGCAGAAGCAGGAAGGCAGGTCGCGGAGGTTGCGCAGTCTGTTCCTATTGATGGAAAGGTTATTATAAGAGCAGCGGCGTTGCTTGGCGCTGGTATATGCATGGGTTGCGGAGCTATAGGCCCAGGCATTGGCGAGGGTATTGTCGGCGGGAGCGCATGTGATGGCATAGCAAGGCAGCCAGAGCTTCAGGGCGTATTAACACGGACCATGCTTATAGCTGATGCTATTGCTGAGACCACGGGCATATACGCGCTTGTTATATCGTTGTTACTTATTTTTGTGGTCAGTTAATGAGCCCCAGCCGTTTTGCTTCGCAAAACGAAGCAGCAGGGGCGAATTCCCGCCGAAGGCGGGTCCGCCTACGGCGGAAATCCCGAGGCCTATAAAATTGTTTACGTATAAAACGAGGCGATAGAAGCCGAGGGATCTCCACCTACTATTAATTGCGAGGTACCATGAACCTAAACTTTACTTTAGTCTTACAGATCATCAGTTTTTTAACATTGCTCGGGCTTCTTTCAAAAGTGCTCTATGGCCCTTTTACGAAATACCTGGATGACCGCGCAAAGGCCATTACAGATATGACTAAGAACGCAGAAGATGCCCAGGAGAAGGCGAGGCAGTATGCGGATGATACTCATAAAGCCCTTGAGCTGGCAAAAGGTGAAGCGCTTACAATAAGGCAGGAGAGCAAGCGGCTCTCAGACCTAGAACGAAGAAAGATCCTGGATGAGGCGAAGAAAGAAGCAACATTTCTGATCGATAACGCGCACTCCCAGAGTGAAAAAGATAGAAAGCAGATAGTAAAGGAGTTGCGCTCCGAGATAGCCTCTATCTCCGTTGATATAGCTACAAGGGTTTTAGGCAGAGAGATAAACAAGAAAGACCACGAACGCTTAATAGAAGATTCTATTACGGAGGCAGAGGATGCGCTATCGAGGTCATGATGCTGAGATGTTGCATCAACGCTACGCGCAAGCGCTAATAGATATTGCCGAAGAGGCTGGGGTCCTTGATAAGGTTGAGAATGGCCTGGCAGGGCTCACTGTGTTAATAAGAGAGAATAATGAGCTTGAAAAGGTACTCGCTCATCCAGAGATTGATAAGAAAGTTAAGCAGCGAATATTCAGGGAGATCTGTAAAAAAGAGAATCTTTGCAATGAGCTTTGCCAATTTCTTGATCTACTTGTTGTAAAGAAGAGGATAAATATTCTTCATGGTGTATTTTTAAAGTACAGAGATCTATATGATCTGCGCAGACGCAGGCAGAAGGTCTTTGTGAGAACAGCCATATCTTTGAGCAAGATCCAGATAGATAGATTACGACATATATTAGAAAATATTTTAAATAAGAAAGTTATTCTCCAGGAGGTTATAGAGCCGCTCCTGCTTGGGGGGATCGATTTTAAGATAGGAAGCAGGGTCTATAAATTATCTTTATCTAATAGGCTCAAGCGTGTTGGAGGCAGGTTATCGCTAAAGAAACAGTGACTCTATTTATCCGCGTTCACATTTTTGAAATTTTTAATGAAAGGCTAAAAGTATTATGAAGATAAGACCGGAGGAGATAACAGAGGTATTAAAGAAAGAGCTTAAGGCCTATAAAGAGAGCATAGATACAGCAGAGGTCGGGACTGTGATAGAGGTCGGTGACGGCATAGCGAGGATCTATGGCCTTGATAACGCGATGTCAGGCGAGCTCCTTCTTTTTCCTCACAATATTTTTGGGATGGTTCTAAATCTTGAAGAAGAGACTGTTGGAGCTTGCATCTTTGGGGAGGATAAGTATATTAAAGAAGGTGATGAGGTCAGGCTTACAAAGAAGGTCGCTCAGGTTGGTGTTGGCAAGGACTTAGTAGGCAGGGTGGTTAATGCCTTGGGCCAGCCAATAGATGGTAAGGGTGATATTAAGATAGAGTCGCAAGAGTCCATAGAGAAGATAGCCCCCGGCGTTGTTAAGAGACAGCCTGTCAAGGAGCCGCTTCAAACAGGTATTAAGGCGATAGATTCGATGATCCCTATCGGGCGCGGGCAGAGAGAGCTTATTATCGGTGATAGACAGACCGGCAAGAGTACAATAGCTATAGATACGATCATAAACCAAAAAGGCAAGGATCTTATCTGTATATATGTCGCGATCGGCCAGAAGAACTCATCAGTAGCGTCGGTAATAAACAGGCTTGAAAAAGAAGGGGCTATGGATTATTCGATCATTGTAAGCGCTTCGGCAAGCGATCCCACTCCTTTGCAGTATCTCGCGCCATACTCCGGTTGCGCTATAGGTGAGTATTTTATGGACAAAGGAAAGCATGTGTTGATAATATACGATGATCTTACAAAGCACGCTAAATCTTACAGAGAGCTCTCCCTTCTTCTTAGAAGACCCCCAGGTCGAGAGGCTTATCCAGGGGATATATTCTATTGTCATTCTAAACTTTTAGAGCGTGCTTGTAAATATAGCCAGGCATGCGGTGGCGGGTCATTAACAGCGCTGCCTATTATAGAAACGCAAGCAGGGGATGTCACAACCTATGTGCCCACAAACGTAATCTCCATTACTGATGGGCAGATATATTTAGAAGGCAAACTATTCCATCAGGGTATACGCCCCGCGATCAATGTGGGCTTGAGCGTATCAAGGGTTGGCGGCAACGCGCAAATTAAGGCGATGAAGCAGGTAGCAGGTTCTTTGAGACTAGATCTTGCCCAGTATCGTGAGAAAGAGTCCTTTGCGCAGTTTGGAACTGAGCTTGATAAGGCGACTAGCGACCAGCTAGATAGAGGTAAGAGGCTTGTAGAGCTGCTTAAGCAGCCGGCGAACGCGCCCTTAAGAACAGCTGAGCAGATCGTAGTGCTCTATGCTGGCATTAAAGGTTACGCCGACGGCATAGAGGTTAATTCTGTTCCGCGTTTTGAAGAAGAGTTGCTCAGGACTATAAAAGAAGATCACTCCGACATCTTGGATAAGATAGAGGCGGAGAAGGCTTTATCAGATGACTTAGAGAAAACAATAGCGGAGATAATATCAAAGTTTAAAGGTACGTTTATATCGAGTTAATATATGGCTACATTAAGAGCTGTAAAGACAAGAATAGTATCTGTCCAGAAGATAAAAAAAATTACCAGCGCCCTGGAGGTTGTTGCTCTAACACGCCTTAGGCGTATGGAGCTAGAGACTATCGCTTCTCGTAATTATTTTGACAGCATCAGGGAGATGCTCTTTGATACAGCTTCAAATATTAATTATAAGGCGCATCCCTTTTTGGCCCGACGTGATGAGATAAGATCCATAGGCCTAATATGCATCTTTAGCGACAAGGGGCTATGTGGAAATTTTAACGCGAACATGGGGTACAGATTTTCCAAATTTGTCGCAGAGAATGAGACAAAGAATATTAAGGTGATCCGCCTAGGCAAAAAAGGCGCGCGCTATATTAAGGAAGCCAAGAACGTAAACATACTAAACAACTATTCTTCATCAGATAAAGATGTCGTGGAGAATGGCAGCAAGGAGATAGCCCAATCCCTTATAGATATGTATCTAGGGCATGAGATAGACGCGATATATATGTTATATAGTAAGTTTAGATTGCATCTTCTTGGGGAAGCTAATGTAATTAAACTACTCCCCTTTGTTTTAGATGAGGCTGATGCAAGCCAGAGAAAGAGCCACCATAGAGATTATATATATGAGCCAGATGTGTACGACCTATTTGATAATTTAGTAAAGGAGTACATTGTAAACAATATACACCAGGGGATGTTGGAATCGAGATCCGCTGAGGAGATGTCTCGCATGCTTGCTATGAAGTCAGCAACAGATAGCGCCAATGATATGTTAGACAAACTTAATCTCTCATACAACAAGACTAGGCAGGGGCAGATCACAAAGGAGCTCGCCGAAGTTATCAGCGCTAACGCATAATAAGATATTTAAAAATATTTTAGGAGAATAATATGGCAGAAGGAACTATTAAAGCAATAATTGGTCCGGTTATTAATGCTGAGTTTGAGAAGGGGGAGCTTCCGGCTATTAA
>JBHPDT010000091.1:0-8036 GCA_042577545.1 Candidatus Omnitrophota bacterium
GATTTGCACCAAGACACTCTATAACTACATTGATGCTGGTATATTTGCAGATATTACCAATGAGAGTCTATGGCAGAAGCGTAAAAGGCAAAAAAGAGCATATAACACAATAAGGAGAATTGGCCTAAAGAATCCAACAGCTAGAAGGATAACAGAAAGACCGCTAGCAGCAAATGAGAGACTTGAATACGGCCACTGGGAAGGTGATTGCGTAAAAGGTAAACAAGGCAGTAAAACAACCCTCTTAACTCTAACTGAGAGAAAAACCCTAGAAGAGATAATTATCAAGCTTGAACAGGCAACGCAAGAAGAAGTCCGAAAAGCCATAGATAAGCTCGAAAAGAAATACGCTGAGACATTTAAGCTCAAATTTAAGACAATTACCTTTGACAATGGCACTGAATTCTTAAACTGGAAGACACTAGAATTAAGCGTATTTGACCAAAAAACACACAGAGTAACAATATACTTTGCGCATGCATACAGTTCTTGGGAGCGCGGTAGCAATGAGAATGCCAATAGGATCATCCGCCGCTTTATTCCCAAAGGTGTTGACATAGCCAATTTTGACAAGAGCAAGATCAAGAGTATTGAGAACTGGATGAATAATTACCCTAGAAAGAGCCTTGGGTATAAGTCAGCTAAAGAGGCAGCTCAGGAGTGCTTACAGAGTAACGGTGATTTAGGACTTGATTTTGTTGCAGTATGAGTTACAATTTACCAGTACAAAAATAGGCCAAAAAAGTACTTGACACCTGCGCACTAATTCATTAAAATAATACCATTATTGACATTAAAAGTGTTATCTATGACACTTTTCTATCATTCTATCATTTCATTACAATAAGGCATAGTGAATGTTACCTCAAATATCAGATCCCGATTATCTTGATGAACTTCTAGGCTCAAAACTTACATGGCGGCTCTTGCGTGTTCTGGTAATGCAGCCTTTCCTACATTTTCGCTTAAGTGATCTTGCGTCCCGCCTTAAGACGTCCAATCAAAGCATCTTAAGGGTAGTACGCAAGCTTAGTGAAAAGGGTTTGGTGCTTGGTACGGTAGGCCATCACGAGAAATATAGGATAAACCCAGAGATACGAATGACCAGAAAAATCTGGTCTATTTTTATGTCTGAAAGAATACAGCGTGTTCCTCAAGAGGCCATAGATATAATACTGCCCTATTTTAACATGATTCAGGGAAAGGCAGACGCCTTTATAATATGTGAATATCCTTCATATGAGAGGATGCCTATATTCAAGGATAGATTTTCCATAGCTGTTGTATCCGACAAAACAGACCTTGCTCATATAGGGCCCGTTCCGTCACATATTGATATGCACCTCTTTACAAAAAATGAATTTTCCAGGCTTGATAATACTGTATCCCAAAACGCTCTTTTTAACGGTGTTGTACTCCAGGGTGAAGAATTTACATTCGGCTTGCTTGTTGCGTTAACAGCATATCCCCGCGGTTATATCTTAGAGAAGCTTACTATATATAGAGAGGCATTGCCTCAGATTGAACAACTTAGGCCTGAATTGCAGAAGCACCAGCATGATCTTATCGATAAGAATATCCATAATTTTGAGACACAGCTTCATGCCAGAGATTATAAGAACAATCATAAGACAATTTTAGAGAGGATAGATAGATTAGAGTCGACTGTTGTCAGTATGAATTCCAAAAAATATAGTTACGTATAGATAGAAGGAGGAAGAGCATGCGTCTTTGTGGATTTTTTTTAGTATCGCTTTCGATTATATTACTATTTGCCGAACCGGTTAAGGCTGATGAGCGAGTAGGCATGGAAGCGCTGCGTAACATAGGTAACGTTTCATTTGAATCCGGTAATTATCGGCTTGATCCGGATTTTAGGCTTGGTTATGGCGATAAGATTCACGTAAACCTATGGGGAAAGCTCGAGGGCTCTCATCTACTTAAGATAAACAGAGACGGAGCTGTAGTCATTCCACTAGTTGGGCGGATCAACCTTTTTGGTTTGACTATTGATGAGGCCAATGCAGCCGTTAAAAGGGAGATAGATAAAAAATATTCGAATGTGCAGATGGATTTGAACATTGCTGATGTAATGGATATACGTGTTTCAGTATTAGGAAATATCAGCATCCCCGGACCAATCTCTATCAGTCCCTTTTCAAGGATAGTTGAAGCTGTGGCCAAAGCCGGCGGGCCAAATAATAATGGTTCTTTACGAGACATAAGGCTTATAAGAAACGGTAAGCTTATTACTGCTTTTGATGTTTATGATTTTATCTTTAAGGGAGACCAAAGAAAGAATTTACGGCTAAAGCATGGAGACATGATTTATATACCTGAGGTTAAAAATTTAGTAACTATAAAGGGAGATGTAAGATACCCAGGCGTATATGAGATTGAAGATGATACTAAAGTTAGCTTTGCGGTAAAGACGATTGATGGTCTGCTCCCTTCGGATATCAAACGAAAGATATATATATTAAGGACGAACTTCAAAAACAATAAGTACGAGGTATTCAAAGAAATAGCATTTGAACTGACTGAAGGCATAGGCGCGGATGATGATATAATCCTGAGTAATGGCGATACAATTATTGTGACAAATATATTTGACGCAAGGCCTTTACCGGAGAAACTGTTTACCCAAGTAAGTGTTATGGGCAAGGTTAAGATTCCGGGTACCTATTTAATAAAAAAGGATGAGACTCTAAGCTCTATGTTGAAAAGGGCAGGGGGCCTTGATGAGAACGCGTTTATAGAAGGAGCTGTTTTCATGCGCGATTCTATCGCGAAAAAACATAAGGCCGCGCAAGATATCCTTATTAGGGCGCAGGAACGAGCCATATTGGAGGAAGAAGCCCGTTTGGCAGAGGCTATATTGACATATGAGGAAAAGGAGATGCGTGTGAGGGCTATTGAGTTTAGGCGAAGAGCATTAAATCTCATGGCAGCACGCGTTCCGAGTGGAAGGATAATCATTGATTGTAAAAAGATAATTGAAGGCGAAGCGGATCTGTTCCTTGAAGAAGGTGATAGTATACATATACCCCCTATCCCTGATTGGGTTATTATAACAGGAGCTGTTTACAGCCCAGGATCAGCTATCTTTGAAGAAAACAAACTGTTTAGTCATTATCTCAATCTAGTTGGCGGATTCACTAAATTTGCTAATAAAGAGGATGTATATGTAATAAAAGCTGACGGGCGTGTTGAATCTAAATCTACAGGGTATAGTGATATCTCTCGCGGTGACATTATCGTAGTGCCAGAGAAGATGGAATGATGCTGGTGACTGGTTAACTAGTGAATGGTGATTGGTGAATGGTGGATTGACCAATAACCAATTAACCATTGTTGGTGAGTGGTAAAATGGATAATTATAGTCTTGAAAGATTAGAGCTGTATAATTTAGCAAGAGAATACAGGAAAAGAGTTTACGACTTAATTCACAAATTACCAGAAGAAGAAAAATATAATCTTATAAGTCAAATGCGTAGAGCAGCTACATCTTTAACAAATAATATAGCGGAAGGACATGGAAGATATCATTATCAGGAAAATATACAGTTTTTGAGACAATCGAGAGGTTCCCTCGAAGAATTATTAGATGATTTAAATATCTGTATTGATGAAAATTACGTTGATAAGGATTATATCGAAAGACTTAAAGAAGAAGGAGGCCTTGTGCTAAGGAAACTAAACGGGTATATAAAATATTTAAAAACTAGAAAAACATCACTAATTAACCAATCACCAATTAACCAGTAACCAGATAAGCGGAGTAAGCAAATGACCCCACATCAACCTTACGAAGATGAAATTGATCTTGTTGATTATATTAAGGTAGTATACAAACGCCGCATAATGATAATAACGGTTATTATTATCAGTGTGCTTTCTGCAGGGCTTCTGAGTTTTTTTAAGCCAGAGATGTATGAGGCATCAGCTACTTTTTTCCCTATGAATGTACAAGAGCGCTACGGGGCTGCTACTGAAACGCTTGCTATGAAAAGACAGCTTGATATTGAGGATTTGATTATTTCGATACTCGAAAGCAGGAAAATGGCGGATAGAATCATTGAGCAACTAAATCTCAAAAAACTTTGGGGTAAAAACCTTATGGTGAGTACACGGAATGCCTTAAAGGGCGCGACTCAGATAAAACTGGAAATAAACGGTGTTATTAAACTTTCTGCTATGACTGGGTCTCCAGAGCTTTCAGCCAAGATAGCCAATGCCTACGTTGATAACCTTGATTATTTTAACCGCCAACTTGATATCGGAGCACAGAGGCAAATAGTCCAGGTGATAGACAGAGCGGCTGTGCCTGAAAGAAGGATGGGGCGCGGCGTTAAAAAAAATAGCATGATTGCTGGAGCGATCTCTTTTTTACTTACCGTTTTCCTTTCATTTTTATTGGAATTCATACAAAGAAGCGGTTTCATCAAAAGATTAAAAGAAAAATAGGATGAGAAAAAAACGAACCATTATCATAGGCTTAGACGGCGCACCTTTTAGATTGATAGAAGATTTCTCTAAAAATGGGGTTATGCCTAACATAGGTAAGATTATCGAAAGCGGAACATTCAAACAGATGACCTCATCTATTCCAGAAGTTTCATCTGTCGCCTGGAGCTCTATTATTACTGGTACTAATCCCGGTGAGCACGGGGTCTTTGGTTTTACTGATCTTGCCAAAAATACATATAGACTTTCGTTTACTAATTTTAATTCTCTTAAAAGAAAGGCATTTTGGGAGGAGAATAACCAAAAACGTCATATAGTTATAAATGTTCCTTCTACATATCCTGCAAGGGAGCTAAATGGTATTCTTGTCTCAGGTTTTGTAGCGCCGAACGCCAAAAAGGCTGTTTATCCTGATTCTTTTTTATCATTCCTAAATGAGATAGACTATAGATTTGATGTTGATTCTTCCAAGGCGCACGAATCTATGAAGCTCTTTATGAAAGATCTAAACAAAACGAACGAGGCTCGCATATCTTTATACAGACACCTGTGGCATCAGGATTGGGATACCTTTATGCTGGTATTTACTGGTTCGGACAGGCTTATGCATTTTTTATGGGATGCCTATGGGAATCCAGCTCATGAGTTTTACCGTGATTTTTTAGGTTATTTTAATAGGGTGGATGAGATAATAGGTGAAATAGCTAATGAGCTGAAAGAAGAGGATAATCTTATTATAATTTCAGATCATGGTTTTGAGAGTCTTGAGTATGATGTATATTTGAATGCAATTTTAAAGATATCAGGCCTTTTTAAACTACAGGATGAAAAAAGGTTAAGCCTTAGCAATATAGATACGGAGACAAGGCTTTTTGCCCTGGATCCTTCTCGTATTTATGTACACACGAAAGAGAGATATCCCAGGGCAAGAGTAAACAACGAAGATAAGAAGTATATTTTAAAAGACATAGAGTCGCTATTTAAAAGCCTGGAATTTAGCGGTAGAAAAGTTATAAAAGATGTATTCAGAAAAGAGGAGATTTATAAAGGTCCATACATGGATGACGCACCCGATATAGTGCTTGTGGGAGAAAAAGGTTTTAATCTAAAGGCGTCACTCGGCTCAAAAGAGATATTTTCGAGATCTGTTTTTGCTGGTAAGCATACTCAGCATGATGCCTTTATATTGTTAAACAGGCCGTTTCAAAACGAGATACCGGATAATGTTAATGTATCTGATGTTATTAATGTACTTAATAGATTAAAGAAAGATCCTTCGGCCCTTTCAGGGCCTCAGGATGAGACCTTCTTACGCGAAAAACGCCCCGAGGTCTCAATTAACTAATCACGAGTTAACCAGGAGTCTTAGATGACTAGCAAGTTTCATAATGCGCAATGTACATGTTGGAATTGTCCGGCTATCGATTTGGCAGGAAAGGTAGATTTTAGGGCATGCGGTCAGTCTGTCGAAAAATTTGAAAAGAGATTGGATGATACTGGCGAAACCCATATTATGGCCGAATGTAAAAGGCGTCCTGAGCTAGGGCTTTTTGATCCCACAAGCGTTACTTTCCAAGAGTGCCCCCAGTGGCAGCCAAGCCCCTACGGGTATCTTTTAAAGAATATGCGCGTTATGATACTGGGCATAGATGGATATTTAGGCTGGACACTTGCTCTCTGGCTCGGCAGACTTGGTTGTCAGATTAGCGGTATTGATAATTACAACAGGCGTAAATGGGTTAAAGAAAGAGGCTCTCATACAGTTGTTCCCATAGAGCATATGACAGAAAGGCTCCATGCCGCGAAAGAGGTTCTTGATATAAATATTAACTTTAGGGAGATGGATATATTAGACAGGGATAGCCTGAAGGAGTTTATCGATGAGGTTAAGCCAGAAGCTATAGTACATTACGCGGAGTGCCCAAGCGCACCGTACAGCATGATAGATGCTGAACACGCCATTAGGGTACAGCAGAACAATGTTATAGGCACGCTCGGTCTTTTATTTATAATGCATGATTTAGTTCCCGAAACGTCTTTAATAAAACTTGGGACCATGGGACAGTACGGGACCCCTCTTACTGGAAGACCTCTTTTTGAGGGTATGTTTCCCGCGGATGCTGTGCTGAAATGGGATAATCGTGAGTGGTCTTTGGGAGGAGAGCTTACGCCACGTGATCCCGTTTCGTTTTACCATGTAAGCAAGGTCCAGGACAGCTTTAATGTATACGAATCCTGTAAATATTGGTGGCTTCGTTCTTACGATATTATGCAGGGCGTTATATATGGTGTACATACCCAAGAAGTGGCTGCAGACCCAAGACTACGCACCCGTTTGGATCTGGATGAATGTTTTGGAACAATAATAAACCGTTTCGTTACTCAGGCGATTGTTGATTTTCCCTTGACACTTTATGGGGCAGGTGAGCAGATACGTGGATTTATCGCCTTGGAAGATGCTATGCAGTGCGTTACAAGACTTATAGCAAACCCTCCTGAGCCGGGCCAATATGATGCTGTGAATCAGATGTCCGGATATTCAAGTATAAAAAAACTCGCGGAGACAGTTAAAAAGGTAGGCAAAGAATTCGGCAAGGACGTTAAGATTCAGCGTGTCGAGAACCCACGCGTAGAAGCGGACCGCCATCCTTTTGAGCCTATATATAATAAGCTGCCCGAGGAATTTGGATTTATACAAAATGATGATCCTGAAAAAGAGATACGGCGCATGTTTGAGCTCTTGACTAAGCCTGATATTAAACAGAGGGTTGAGGAGAAGAAACACCTTATCCTTCCAAAGACCTGGTGGTCAGGTGTCAAAAAAGAGGTAGAGCAGCTCGAATTACTGAAAAATGATAACAATGGTAGGAGTCACCTTCCGGCGGCGAATGATGCCAAAGACGAGGAAAATATAAAGAAGAATCTCAAAAGCCTAGGCTATATTTAATAAGTAGGAGCGCTGCCTGCTGGCAGGCAGGGGCCTCCTGACTGCGTTCGCCGCTGACGGCGGCGAGATTTCACGTTCGTCGGAAACTCTATTGTCATTCCCGCGCAAGCGGGAATCTAAATCATAGGTGACCGCTAATAAAATAATGACACAAGTAAAATAAACGTAGGAGCGGCCTCCGGCCGCGAATGGAATAATGAACAAAGTAACAACAATAACAGACAAAACC
This sequence comes from Candidatus Omnitrophota bacterium, assembly GCA_042577545.1. Taxonomy (GTDB): domain Bacteria; phylum Omnitrophota; class Gorgyraeia; order JABMRG01; family JABMRG01; genus JBHPDT01. The sequence continues at coordinate 7,644 of JBHPDT010000091.1, forward strand.
TTTAAACAAGAAGTCCTAGAATCAGATACCCCGGTTCTGGTGGATTTCTGGGCATCATGGTGTCCACCCTGCAAGATGACAGAGCCAGTTGTGAAGGAATTGGCGCAAGAACTATGTGATGTTATGAAGATTGTAAAAATTAATACTGACCAAAATCCGAAAAGCGCGGTTGATTATAATATCATGGGTGTGCCTACATTTATATTCTTTAGAGATGGTAAGGAAATAGAACGCCGTGTTGGGGCGCAATCGAAGCAACAACTGATGGACATGATTGGAGGGTGCAGGAGCAAGTTGTAGGGGTAAGGGATAGGGATTATGAGGTATAGGGTATGGATTAAGGGGTATGGGGTATCTTTGTACTGTTCACATTCTTTTCCTCTTTAAACTATT
>JBHPDT010000092.1:0-7990 GCA_042577545.1 Candidatus Omnitrophota bacterium
CTCATGCAATTAAATTAATTAAAAAGATAGGCGGACGACTTGTTCTTCACTTTGACGGTGAGATAGACGCAAGGGACCGCTTAGGTATAGAAGGCAAATTAACAACAGGTCAACTTAGTAGCAAAGCAATAAATGTGTTTAAGGCAAATGACCTTTCAACAACCAAGCCTGTGAAGATATATGGTATTGAGGTTCCTGTTCAATATACTGAGGTTAAACCAGTACAAACAGGAGATTCAACCCTATATCAGCTTAAGGTTAAAGACGGTTTCAGAAAGGATGATATTAAGATCAGCTCATTCCTTGGCAGAAAGATAAGCCCACGCGTTATCAGCATAGCTGTAAAAGATGATGGACGATTGTATCTGCAGAATAGAGACGGAAGCAGTACCTCGATAAAGATTGAGAATTTGCCCGTTGCAACAAATGACTCTAATAACAAGGGTCAGACTGTTGCTGTCACAGCCTTCATTCGCGGCTTTACTATAGATGGTACGCTATTTGGTGAGTTGCAAGATAAAGCGGGATCAGCTTTCCACACTCTTGTTGGTTCATCCCATTCAGGGACAAGCCCAGAGGGTCTTAAAAATCATGATATTGCGTTCACGATGGTTGAAGGCTCAGATGGCAGAATATATCAGAAAGCGACATTACGCTCAGAAGAGTCGCGCTTGGCATTCACTCATAATCCGCTGACACAGCAGAGTGCTTATCTATCTTTTATAGAGGGCTCAACAAAGGTATCATTCGCTTTTGGCGGTGAATACACTACTATAAACGGAGTTGCGTACAAGGTAAGAGGAACTCATGAGATAGACTCTATTGAAAAGGTAGATGGACGTCTCGTCCTCGTCTTTAAGGGTTCCATTGATGCAAAGGATGGCATTGGACTAGAAGGAGAACTAACTACCGGCCAACACGATGGAAAATTGGTAAATAAATTCACTCGTAATATGGTAGAACAGCATACTAAGATAAGCATGTTTGGTCACGAAGTTCCATTACATTTCAGAGAGTTGGAGCCTGCAGAAGCAGGCGTTCCTGCTATATTTGGACTAACTTTATCAGAAAACTTTAGCAAGCTCGGTATGACACTCTCATCAGAATCTGGTGTGAAGATAGACCCTAGTGATGTCATTATAGTCACTAAAGACGGCAGGGAATATTTTAAGGATAAGGCTGGTAATACTGTACTCCTAAAATTTGATAAAGTGGCGACCCCAGTTAATGACTCCAGTAATGAAGGCCTGACTACTGAGGTTACGGCTTATGTTAGAGGTTTTACAATAGATGGTGGATATTTCGGTGACATAAAAGGCTCCAAAGGAGATCAGTTCCATAGCCCTATTAGATCATCACACCCAGGTACAAGCCCTGAAGGCTTACGTTCAGCACACTTAACTGTTCAGCAGATAGACTCAACCAAGGATGGTAAGGTGGATCACCTGCTTATTAATATGAAGCAAGATGGAGCTAAGCTAGCATTTATCAGAGCAGCTAACGGAGAGACGAGCTATGTCCCACTGACCAGCAATTGTGATGATGTTGACATACTGAATAGTCCCTATGGGGTAACAGTACCTGGTCTCAATTATCTTATTAACGAAGGTGAGATTAAGAGCATACATAAGAACGCTGATGGAACTCTAACAGTAAAGCTTGGCGAGAGAGTCAGGGTTATGCAGAGATTAGAGTTTGTGACCTTTTCTGAGAATATAGGTGGAAAGCTCACAGGTAAACATAGAAAGGTTGTTATGAATCGACTTGGATTCCTGGTAACTGATAAATCTGACCCAGAGGGTAAATTTAAAGAAGATCCTAAATCGTTCACAGAAAGTAAATCAATTGATGGGTATGGAATATCCATGCCTCAGTATCTCGGCTATATGAAGCTGGATGGAATGCTCGTACGTGTTATGGCGACCTCCTATGATGAACTAAAAACAATCGACATACAACTCGTTGCATTACAGAGCCCAAGATACTCAGCTACTATCAAGGGTGATGGTAATGAAGTTACGCAAATTACAACGCTTGATTACAAAGGTGCCATATTCGCTCTCCAGGAAGATGGATCCCTGCAGTTTAGAACAGATTACAATAGCACTAATAATCTAGCTAGGGATTCATCGGGTGAGATCAGAAATTACAATTACACTATTAAAAAAGATTCTAGGATGAGATTAATAGCAGGAGCAACATTATTCTTGCAGGCCGATATAATAGCCAATAATAGAGATAGCGCTATTAAACATTCAGCGCCAGACAAGGCCTTAAAGATCAGAGAATCGTCTGATCCAAATAAGCCAACCTCTAAAGCCCCTGAGGAGCCGGAGACGATTATTAATGATAAAGACTCTACAATAAGGGGTCTAATGCATATAGAGAACAATACAATTTATATTAAGCCATCGGACTTTATTGCTATCGAGGACTCGAGATACGCTCAAAAGGGTAGTGAATCCTTGCGCATGAGGACAAGTGCTAAGAAGTTTTTATTTGAGCACGGTAAATATGGGACACCTTACGTATGGCTTACGGGCAGTGCATTAAATGCGTACTATAATGGAATACCTGATGATTACATGTCCGCATTAGCGGTCGATTTACACAACGAAACAGCATTAGGAAAAGGCAAAGCTATCGGACAAAAATTATACTATTTCAATAGCGATGAGAAATATACATATGAAATTCGATTTGAGCTTGGTACGACCAGGGGTGGACTTAAGCATGCATATGCGTACGAGATATTTGAAGGCCAGAATTATGCTATAAATAAGCCTGAGGTAAAAATCGTCTTAGTTGGCATAAGGAAAGGCGCGTATTTCACATCAAGGCTAGAGCCGCAGGGTTCAATGACTGTTAAAGAAGAGCTTAATAATCAGACAATGGATACTCTGCTAAAGACAGCAAACAAGGCTAAGGCTGTTACATTATATATTAAAAAGGATACCGATGAATGGACTAAGTCTATATCAACATATAGAAGTCGACACCTCTCTTATTATAAAAAGGTTGATCCAGATATAGTGATTGCGATTGGACAGCCTTCTAATTACGTATATTTGAATGATAACGAGGCCTTGATGGCATTCCAATTCAACATATTAAGTGCAGCTGATCCTAAGAAGTCCGATGCTGGTCTTAATGTCCATAATCTAGTAACAGTTATTGTGCCAAATAAGTATCAGGGTGGGCAAGGAGAAGAGTGGGTTAATGACGTTGGCGGCAAGAAAGTGACGTTTACCCTTCAATGGAAATATCGTGGTCGCGGTGCTGAAGGAAAGCCGGTCGACTACGAGTTCTATCTGCCCAAAGATCATGATGGCCCGGGTGTGCAGTATGGCTTACAGGGGTGGTCTGGTAAAAATACAGCATGGAACCGAGATGTTTATCAGGAGAATGCTGAAATTAAGCTGAAAGATAAAAAAGGCAATATAAGCGGTATTATGTATATACAAAAAGGTTCAGCTATTGACAGATATGGTCGCCCTGCGAGTGGTAAATCTATAGGATATAGAAACTCTAGCGGCTTCTATATGCACAGAAAACAAGAAGCTATAACAGGCCTTACAATAGAAGAAGGCGCATTAGCCAGATATGACGATATTAGCGATCAAGATGTTGAAGACAAGGGAGTAAAGTTAACAAAACGCAAGACCGGAACATACAGGATTAAATTGGACAGTACTGGAAAGGCTATTGGCGAAGATAGGCCTATAACATATTTCTCAGAGGATGGGTCTTATAAGATAGGCGCTGAGACCTGGTTTGGTGGGAGAATCTATCAGAATGTTGCACTTGGTTGGAATCGGGCTTTTGCAAGTGCATTGGCAGGCGATGGCTATTTTGGTGGTACTGGCAATGGTATTATGGCAGGATTTAATACTATCACATTCGGGGCAACGCTAGGAATGATAGATATCACTGGAAAGTATCTCGCAAACAGAGATGCACGATATGACAACTGGCATCTGGCATATGCTCTGCCCCTAAACCTAGCTGCTAACATTGTAGTAGCGTATCTAAATGTAGGAACAGCATATAATTTGGGTAATATCGGGGTTCAAGGAGTAAGAGGATTGCTTGGTGATGTAACAGCCAGGAAAGCTGCAGGAAAATTCTTTGGGGAGGCTCTAAAGAGAACTATAACTAGAAAGACGTGGAGGACCGTAGGCATAGTTGGTGGAATTAGTGGAGCTGTGGGTGGAAGCGCTACATATGGATATAATTTACTTACAGGAAGAGATTGGCATAAGAATGTAGCTGGGAATACTCTAACCATGGCGCTTCTTGCGGGCCAGGCGGTACTACTAAGAGGAGGGACCGCAAAAGGTGCTACGATAGCAGATCTCTTGCTCGTTGCACCATATACTGCAGTCACATTTGCCTCTGCGCATTACACATATAGTACAGCTGTCCTAGGCAAAGACGGTGGTTGGGCTCAAAGATGGAGTTCTTTATGGATTGGCACAAAGGCCGCAGCACTATTTACAGTAGTATCCTTTGCTGCAGCTGGTTCTCGCGCAACATATTTGAGTAAGGCCACGGAAAAGGGTGCTGAGACCGCAATAAGTGTAACTAGGCGCGTTATATGGAACTGGAAGGATTTTGCAGGTGGTACGACCGGCAAGATGAGGGCTCTGCTATTCATATCCCCAGTTAAGTTTGCCAGTTGGAGCAATGGCCTAATTTACTTTAGTGCATCTAGGACTATGTTCTATACTGGATTATCTGGCATTGCTTATACGACTTGGAAGAATAAGTGGCATAGTGCTGATGAAAACTTTGGCATCATAAAGAATGCCGGAATTATTGCTGCATATACATTAGGTCCAATATTTGTCATTTCTATTTTTGCTGAAGGCTTGCCAGCAATGTTTAAAGCCGCGGCCTGGAAACCAGGAGAGGGATTTAGCGGCTTGTTGCCATCTGCAGCTATAGTAAGCCAGACACCGGGTTCATTTGGATTGATCGGAGCTGGTACTCTACTTGGAGCACTAATGAATCCAGTAACAGGATCTGCAGCGAATGCGTTTGCGCTGAGCAGGGCACTCGGGATTGGAAGCCACATGATGATCTTTAATGCATGGGGCAAGGGATTTATTCAGCCTATAGTTAGGCCATGGCTAGCGGAGGTCACTGGATTAGGGTACTCAAGTAAATGGGTATCAGCATTCAGAAGTTTTGGTGTCCAGTCTTATTCGGAACAGATGGCACAAGGCGTTATATTCGGATTTACGCTTGCGCCATTCGAATCCGCTTTAAATGTAATGGGCGCGGTAGCAGCTAAGTGGAAGATCGTAAAACGAATTTCAAAGGCATTGAAGAGGACACCTGGTGCAAAGATCGGAGTCTATGACGAGGTGCTATCGCTTGCCCGCGAAGGGTATATCGAGGGTGGCGCATCAGGTATTCTGCAGATGTTAGGCATGCCTGAACACATAGCTGAGGCATTGGTAGAATTAATACCTGGAGCTGGAGGCGGCTCTGTAAAATCACGTTTATCTGCTCTCTTTGAGGACCTTTGTGATAATATGCCGCAGCTAGCTACTATATTGGATGGCGCATTACCACACGCATCAATAGGTATTATCTTAAATGAAGCTGGCATAAAGGGAGATGATGCGCGTAACATCGCAGCCTCCCTTACTCAGCGTTATGGTTTTAGTATCGAACTTACTACAACATTAGATTCTCTAATAAATGGCATGAAGGCCGATGGTGTAACTGAGATCCCGTCACACAGAGAACTGTTAATAGATATCTACGATACCGCATCAAAAGCAGGAGAAGTACTAAATATATCGGTTGCTGCTCTAATATTAGAGTCACTTAGACAAACAACAGCAGCTCCCTTAAGTACGCGCGTCCTAGATTCAACTCAGTTAAAGCGCGTTGATCTTGACTCGGTCTGTGCTGAGCTAAATGACCTATTGTCAACGATGAGTACAACACTACCATCTCAGATAAAGGCAGAGATTATTGAAAAAATAGCTACATTACTCGATAAGTTCTCACCTGGTTCAATGACACCTGTTGCGGCTGAGGAGGCGTCTAAGGTATTGATAAATCTTGTGAGTGAGGTGCTCGACAGCGATGACCTTGTAGATGATGATAAAGGAACAGTTGATGAGAAAAAAGCAAGGGCTGCTGAGCGTGGTCTTGCTGCCTTATCAAAGACGAGTGAGGCGATCGGAATATCAATCGATAAGACTAAGGATCCAAAGACATCTGCCGAGAATATTACTAAAGATGTTACTCAGATTATCGGAAAAGTAATAGGGAGTGGATTCAGTAATACGCAGAAGACAGCGATAACCGGGGCTGGTCTTACCGTTTTAGCGTCAATGGGTAGCGGTGTCTCCAGAGCATTTATGAGAGACATGAACAATCAAGATGTTTTCGAAACTGCCAAACATATGGTATCAGCCATAGATGCGATGCTTAAGAAGATAGATATTGATTCTATAATAGCAAATATATCTGATAATGGTTTGATGGTAGGAATAACATCCGCGCTCTTATCAGCCTCAGAGTCACTTGTTGGTCTCTCTAAGTTGACCAATTCAGCTAAATATGTCGCCAACTACCTTATAGGCGTAGTTAGTACAATCCTTGAAACGGGATTTGCGCAGTCTGCCTCAGTTGATAATGGCTTGAAAGAGGTGGGATCGATGCTCCAGACATTAATTAATTCTGTAACAGCAATTGGCACTGAAGCAACATCAACAGATGAGCAGAATGCTGCCAATAAACTTATTGCCAAGACAATAGGAGTACTTACAAATAAGCAGCTATTTGCAAGCTCAGAGGATATCGACCCTATTATAGTTATTTTAATTCAAAGTACAGACCCTAAACTCAAACATATAAACAAAGCGACCGTAGAAGCCATAGATGCTACACTGCTAAATATAACTAAAAAGTTAGAAGCTGATTTAGGGGCTGACGACATAAGCACGAGAAAGTCAGCGGCTGATCAGTTGACATTAATTGCTGATCTATTAGTAACGCGGGGCGATATTCCAATAGGCATAGAAGACACGTTAATCTCTGCTTTTGGCGTGGTATTCAATAATGATGGGGCTATTGATGATCTTGGCAGCAAGGCTATTGAAAGCCTGTTTGTATCATTTGTCCAAACAGCCCGCTTATTGGCTCATAAGGGATTACTTGCTGAAACGGATATTATTGAAGAGGGCGATCTTGTTAAAAAGGTATCAGATATTATAAATGCAGTTATATCTAATATATTAAGTAGGTCTGAATCGAGTGATCTGATTGTTACAGTGTTGAGCAATATAGGTATCGCTATCAATGCCCTGCCTGCGAAGCTCAAGCAAGAGCGGACAACAGAGGCACTAAGCGTTCTAATAGCCATTGCTGCAGATACCAGCGCTGATTCAAGTAAAACAACAGGTGCTTACGCAATGGCATTGGAATTAAAACTTAATGATCAGATAGATAGCTTAGCCGATAAGCTGATTAAGCAGCTGAAAGACAATACAATCTCTCTTACCCCGGCAGCTATTGATGTGCTTGCCTCAGTGATCGAGAAACACCACGATACATTTGATGCTAGGCAGAGCATCGACGTGTATGAGATTCTACTATCCGCCGCAGGAGGCATATCAGAGGATTCCGATAAAGAACAGATAGCAAGCTCTGCAAAATTAGTCGCAGCAGCAAAGGAGATGGTTGTGGCCAATGCTGAGCTTTCAGAAGATTCCGCCAATAGGTTTGTAGAGCGGCTAGTTACAGCCGTTGTTAATAACTTGAGTGGAAAGCAGATCAAAGATAACAGAAAAGACCTAAAAAGCATGGCTGATGCGCTAAATAGCAAGGCTAAAGAGGGCGTGCTCAAAGTTATAGCTGATGCTGTATCTTCACTAGAGCAGGAATCAGATGTTGCACCTACCGTGAAAGAATTACCAGCAAGCGAATCAACTAATCTGCTTGTTGCCGGATTGGTCAAGGATATATC
>JBHPDT010000093.1:0-7931 GCA_042577545.1 Candidatus Omnitrophota bacterium
TGTAGGCCTTGAGCTTATACATTCCAGTCGTTTATCTAAAAAAAGAATAAAGATACTTTTCTGGCGCGATCCAAATGGGCCTGAAATTGACTGGGTAATAGAGAGGGAAGATGAATATATACCCATTGAAGTAAAATTAACAGATAGGCCTTCTGTCAGGGATATTAAACACATTAAGACTTTTTCAGCGGAATATAAGAATGTTAAATCCGCGTATCTTGTTTGCCAAATTCCTAGAAGGGTAAAGCTGGCTGACAATATATTCGCTATACCTTGGCAGAAGATAGATGACTTAGTTTTAGGATAGAAAATTAGGGACAGCAATTATTTTTATGGCGCATCATTCTTGATGAGCCATTTTTTTATAGCAATTGTTGACCAGTAATAGTATAATGGTTGACAATGGAAGATACAACGATTCAAGATAATATATATGCGTTATTAGAAATCCCCCTAACTGAACTCATTGCAAGAGCCAATGATGTGCGCAAGGAGTATATTGGTGATGACTTTGAGCTCTGTAGTATTGTCAATGCCAAGAGCGGACTCTGTAGTGAGGATTGTAAGTTTTGCGCGCAGTCATCAAGGCACAAAGCAAAGATAGAGACATATCTCCTAATAAGTAAAGAGGAGATAGTTACTGCTGCCAAGAAGGCCAAAGATGTAGGTGCGCGTAAATTTGGTATAGTAACAAGCGGAAATCGATTAACTGATAAAGAGCTTAATACTCTTGTTGAGGCCATATCCGAGATCAAAGAGAGAATAGATATAACTTGTTGCGGATCTTTAGGCGCATTAAATAAAGACCAGCTCAAAAGATTAAAAGAAGCAGGGTTAGAGAGATACCACCACAATATTGAAACCTCACCTAATTTTTATCCAAATATAGTTTCAACACATTCATTTAATGAGAGAATAGATACTATTAAGGCTGCAAAAGAAGCTGGTATGCAGGTATGCAGTGGAGGAATTATCGGTTTGGGTGAGAGCTGGCAGGATAGGATCGATATGGCCTGTATTTTAAGAGATTTAGATGTTGACTCAGTGCCATTGAATCTTCTAATACCGCTTGAAGGTACACCTCTTGAGAATCAGAAAACTATATCATGCAATGATGCTATTAAGACGATAGCTCTCTTTAGGATCATATTAAAGGATAAGATTATTAAGATCGCGGCAGGCAGAGAGTCGATACTAAAAGACTTTCAAGCTATGGGATTTATGGCTGGCGCTAATGGCATGCTTATAGGAGGATATCTTACCCAGCGTGGACGGGATATTGAGTCAGATAAAAGATTGGTAGATGAGGTAAAGCATTTGTGGCGTGAATAAGTGGATAAGTAGCGCACCCTTAAGGGTGCGCTACTATTGTGGATAACTTTGTTGTTGCGATGACATATTAAGGAGTGACGGGCAAGTGGAGAGGATAGAATCGTTCTTACAAGAGAGAAGAGATGAGAATCTCTTAAGGGTATTAAGGCCTGCTAACAAAAGATCAGATGGAAAGATATTCTTTGGTGATAAGGAGATGATCGATCTATCATCAAATGATTACCTTGGCTTATCATCTCATCCGAAGATGAAAGAGGTTGTCAAGTCAGCAGTAGATCAGTACGGAGCCGGAGCATCTGCCTCTCGCCTATTAAGCGGAGATTTGAATCTTCATCATGAGCTAGAAGAAAAGATAGCTATGTTTAAGAAGAAGGAATCAGCCTTACTCTTTAATTCTGGTTACCAGGCTAACGTGGGCATTATAAGCTCAATCTGCAAACAAGGGGATCTGATATTCTCTGATAAGCTTAATCACGCGAGTATCATTGATGGAATATTGTTATCAGGAGCTACATTTCATAGATTTCTTCATAATAATATGGATCACCTTAAGACCTTGCTGGAGCAACACAGGCCTAAGGCCAAGCAGGCGCTAATTATTACAGAGACGATATTCAGCATGGATGGTGATAAGGCGCCGCTTAAGGATATAGTAAGGTTAGCTAGGGAGTATAGTTGCCTGATAATGGTAGATGAGGCTCATGCGACAGGCGTGTTCTCAGCTGATGGAAGCGGCATGGTATCTGAAGAAGGGCTATCTAGTGACATTGATATTATTATGGGTACTTTCAGTAAAGCCTTAGGCAGTTTTGGCGCATATGTTGGGTGCAGCCAATTGCTAAAAGATTATCTGATAAACAGTTCAAGAAGTTTCATATATTCGACCGCCCTGCCCCCGTCAGTTGTTGCTGCTAATTTAGCAAGTCTTGATCTTGTAAGAGAAGAGGTCTTTAGAAGAAAATCACTTCTTGAAAATAGTAACTATTTTAGAAATCGGCTTATAGACAGAGGATTTCAGACTAAGGGCTCTTCCCAGATCGTTCCATTAATTTTAGGAGACAACCAATCAGCCATTAATATGGCCCTATTACTGGAGACTGCGAGGTATCGGGTACTTCCTATACGTTATCCTACTGTTGCTAAGAACCAGGCGCGCATACGATTTTCACTTAACTATTACCATCAAAAAGATATGTTGGAGAAATTAATTGAAAGTATCTGCGAAATTAACAAAGTTTGTGTGCTTAGATAGAGGCAAAGACCATTCATGCCTTTTTGTGCCAGGATGGGCTACAGACTATCGTATATTCAGTAATCTAGACCTTGACTTTAATTATATATATCCTGAAGAGTTCGATCCATTCTCTTTTAAAGAAGATCTATTAGATTATCTGAAAGAGAAGGAGATAAGAAAGATTTCCCTATTAGGATATTCTTTAGGTGGGTTTTTAGCTGCTGAATTTGCATGCAAAAATCCGGGTATGATAGATCAGCTTATACTGGTGAGTATCAGATCTTCATACAAGAAGAGTGAGATAGCACAAGTCAAAGAGTATCTTACCAAGAGTAAGAGAGGTTTCTTACTCAAGTTTTATCAGGATTGCTTTGTTAACAGAGACGATTCTAAATGGTTTCGGGAGAATCTGCTAAAAGAGTATTGTGATAAATTTAGCTCAGAAGAACTTTTGAGAGGTTTGGATTATCTAACCCAGGCAAAGATTGATACAGAAGCGCTAAAAAAAATAAATAGATTAAAGATTATCCATGGAGAGTCTGACAAGATAGCTCCCGCTGAAGAGGTTTACCATTTGACTGAAGATCTATTGAAAGCTGAGGTTGTATTTATGAAAGATACAGGGCACATGCTTTTTTTGAAAGATGAGTTTAAGGAGTTGATATGATAGATAAAGCTATGATAGAGAGGAATTTTTCACGATACGCCAGATCTTATGATAAGTATGCCATAATCCAGGAGAAGTGCGCGTATGATCTTATCAGTAAGGTCCGAGATGAGGATTATTATAGTGTACTTGAGGTCGGCTGTGGGACTGGAAACTTTACGAAACTTCTTAGGGAATACTTTCCTTCCGCGTCTTTGCGAGCGGTGGATATCTCAGCAAAGATGATTGAGGTAGCGAAGGAGAAGCTCGGCAATTTTAATATAGACTTTATCGTCGATGACGCGGAGAGTCTTAGCGTAGGAAGGGATTTTAATCTTATTACCTCCAATGTCTCAATTCAGTGGTTTGGAAACCTTGAATCAACACTCTCTTTTTATAAGCATATACTCTCTCAAGATGCTACGGTGCTAGTTTCAGTATATGGACCAGGTACGTTCTGTGAATTAAGAGAATCTTTAAAGAAGATGCTTGGGGATGAGGTCATATTGAGTTCCTCATATTTTTATAACGGTACATTGCTTAAAGATATATTTTCCATATACTTTCCAAGGCTTGAGATAGATTATAAGATGTATAGTCAAGAGTTTGAGAGCTTACTCGATCTATTGCGATCCATCAAATATACAGGCACCTCTGGTATTGGTGTCTCGGGCGCAGGAGATTGGACCAAGGGTAAGATAGAACAGCTCGAAGAGGTTTATAAGAGTATCTATGGTAAGATAGTGGCTACTAGCGAGGTATTCTTTGTAAAGGCTAGGAGATGAACGCCTGTTTTATAACTGGAACAGATACCGGAGTTGGTAAGACATTGATTACTGGCCTACTTGCTCGGTATCTCTTATCAAAAGGTATCAATACTATTACCCAGAAATGGATTCAGACCGGCGCTAGTATGTCGCTCGGCGATATAGAGATTCATCTTAAGCTTACTAAGATAAGAAGAAGAGAGATCCTCCCATATATTGACCATATCTTACCATATAATCTTAAGTTTCCCGCCTCACCACACCTTGCCGCAGACGCAGAAGGTGTGAAGATCTCAGAGCCAAAGATCAAGAAAAGCTTTTCTTATCTTAAGAAGAATTTTGATTATACCTTAGTCGAGGGGGTAGGTGGTGTGCTGGTTCCTTTGAGTAGAAGAAGATTAGTTATAGATACTGCTGCTGACCTGAAGTTGCCAGTAATCATAGTTGCTGAAAACAAGTTAGGGGCTATAAACCACACGCTTCTTACAATTGAGGCTATTAAGAAAAGAAAGATGCCTATTTTTGGGATTATCTTTAACTCAAAGAATGCAAGATCCCAGAAGAAGATTATCGAAGATAATCCTAAGGTAATAGCGCAAATAAGCAAAGAGCGCATTTTAGGAAGCCTGCCATATTGCTCAAGCAGCGAGTCGCTATATAAGGCATTCATTCCAATAGGAGCCAAGGCTTACAGCTTACAAGACGCTTTTTATAACACGTTATAGATAAAGAAGATACAAAACAAATACACCCAAAATATTTATTTTCTAACACCTTCTAATAGAGTCTGTTGCCGAACTCTTGTTAATTTTTAGTTTTTCTCGTCGGAGAATATATATTTTCTCGTCGATAAAAAGGTTGACTTATGAAAAAATAAATGATATTATAATTCTGTAACCTAAATGATATCATATAGTAACGTAAATTCAGGAGGCGCAGAATTATGATAGGCATTAAACAGAAAGAGTCAAAATTGTTTTATAACTTCTCTTTGTCCAGCCGTATTCCCAAAGATCATTTCCTGCGTAAGCTTGAGGAAGCTGTTGACTTCAGCGCTATCCGCAGGTTGGCTAAACCCTACTACAGCCATACGGGTCAGCCTTCAATTGACCCTGTTGTGCTCATTAAGATGATGTTAATAGGATATCTGTATAATATCACATCTGAGCGTAAGCTTGCACAAGAACTGAAAGTAAACCTTGCATTCATGTACTTCTTAGGCTATGACATAGATGAAGAGACCCCTAATCACAGTATTCTATCTAAGGCGCGAAGAAGGTTCTCAAGCAAGATCTTTGAGGAATTCTTCCATATAGTCATAGAAAGATGCAAAGAACATGGCCTAATTTGCGCTGAGAAGGCCTTCCTCGACTCAACAATTGTCCCCGCAGACGCCAGCCTCTCCAGTATAGTCGATTGTGACGAAAAGATAATACTCAAGCGCTCCCCAAAGGATTATTTAAAGACAATGGATGAGCTCAATCCTATTAAAGATGATAAAGAGCCGCCCCAGCAAACTACTAAACCCAAAGCCAACCAGAGCTGCCTTTCCAAGACCGACCCGGATGCTTCGATTATTCGCCATAAGAATAAACCGCCTCAACTTGCCTACAAACAGCATATCAGCATAGATAATGGTTCTGCCAAAATCATAACCAGCTGTACCACTACACCTGCGGCAACAGCTGATGAGCACAAACTTCCCTTTTTAGTCAGCAAGGCCTATCAAGAACATAATATCCTGCCTAAAGATATAGGCGCGGATACCAAATATGGCACAGCAGATAATTATCGATTCTTATTAGAAAGCCATATAAAACCTTCTATACCCCATCACGGAGGTAAAAATGCTACAGGTCTTTCTACCAAAGATAACTTTTCTTATGATAAAGAGAAAGATCAATATACCTGCCCTCAAGGCAAAATACTCAAAAACAGAGGTTTTTCAAAAAAGCAGAGACACTTTGTTTATAGAGCCAATCCTAAAGATTGTAAAGCTTGTAACCTATTGAGAGAATGCACCAAATCTCCTGCCGGAAGGTCTGTAACTCGGCATGTAAATGAGCCTTTCTTAGAACAGGCAAAGGAGCACCTAAAAACACCCTCAGCTAGAGCCACAATAAAACAGAGAACCAGATCTATAGAAGCTGTTTTTGCATGCGAAAAGAAAGATTTAGGATTAAAAAGAGCAAAATTCAGAGGTCTTGTCTCTGTTCATATCCAATCTATGCTTACTGCTACCGCATACAACCTGAAAAAGTTGGTTAAATATTCAAAAGGCTTTAAACAGAAGCTAAAGACAGCCCCCGCTCCGCCTATTCTAACAATGCCAGAGGCAAATGCGGTTAATTTAGGCCGGAATACGCTGGTTACAGCCTGTTCTGTTTTGAAAAACTCCACATCTTTATTTATAAAACACATTTTGGGACTTAAATTCGCTTATAATGTCACTTAAGCAACACCTTCTAATATAAGAGGTTAGCAAAAGCGTTTGCAATTTATCAAGATATAGCGACTGAGAGATAAGATGGATACCTTAATTAAGAAAGATCTAAAGTATAATTGGCACCCCTTTACGCAGATGAAGGATTGCCAGAATTTGCCACCGATATTAATAAAGCGCGCTAAAGGTATTAAGCTTTATGATAACAGGGGAAAATTTTATTATGATACGATCTCAAGCTGGTGGTGCAACATTCACGGCCATGGGCACCCAAGAATAAAGACTGCCATAAAAAAACAGCTCGATTCTCTTGAGCATGTACTCTTTGCCGGATTTACTCATAGGGGAGCGATAGAGCTTGCACAGGAACTAGTTAGGATTACCCCAAAAAATCTCACCAAGGTTTTCTATTCTGACAATGGATCAACTTCAGTTGAGAGTGCTCTGAAGATCTCATTTCAATACTGGCAGAACATAGGTAAAAAGAAAAAGAAGAAGTTTGTATCACTCGATGCGGGTTACCACGGTGACACTATCGGTGGAATGAGTGTAAGCGGTGTAGGTACCTTTAATCAGGTATTTAAGCCGCTATTCTTTGATTCTATAAAAGTATCATCACCATATTGTTACAGATGTCCAATGAAGAAAGAGAGAATCTCATGTAACATCGATTGCATCAAGCCTCTTGAAAAGGCATTAAAGCGAAACCATAGAGAGATAGCTGGAATGATTCTGGAGCCTTTGATCATGGCAGCAGGTGGAATGATAGTTTACCCTAAGGAGTATCTTGAGAAAGTTGGAGCGCTTTGTAAAAAATACAATATTCATCTAATTCTCGATGAGGTTGCCACAGGGTTTGGAAGAACAGGTAAGATGTTTGCATGCCAGCATACAAAGGTTAAGCCGGATTTTATATGTCTATCTAAGGGTATCACATCAGGGTATCTGCCCTTTGCAGCTACCTTGACAACTGAGAAGATATATAAGGCCTTTTATGCGGATCATAATAAGAATAAAACTTTTTTTCATGGCCATACATATACCGCTAACCCATTGGGTTGCGCGGCAGCCTTGGCAAGCCTAAAGATCTTTAAAGAGGAGAAGACGCTTCAAAAGGTGAATAGGCTCATGCCTTATTTTTATAAAGAACTCGAGCGATTTAGAGACTTACCTCATGTCGGAGATCTTCGATATCTTGGTATGGTCGGAGCGATTGAGTTGGTTGAAAACAAAAGAACAAAGAAACGATTTGATCCAAAGCAAAGAATAGGCCTTAAGATATACAGAGAAAGTCTAGAGCAAAGCTTAATCCTACGCTCCTTAGGTGATATTATTTATTTGTACTTGCCCCTACGCGTAAAAAAGAGTGAACTGAGACTAATTTTGAATAGGACTTTCTCTATGATAAAAAAATTATAAGTAAAACATATCGTCATTGCAAGTCCCCGCCATACTTGGGACCGTTGCTTGAGCACACCTGCCCGCCTACGGCGGGGTACTCGTGCTTGA
>JBHPDT010000094.1:0-7889 GCA_042577545.1 Candidatus Omnitrophota bacterium
GCAATAAAGATGTATATGTTTTATCAGATAACGATCTAATCAGGACCCCGAACCAAATTTAAAAGCAGAAGCGACACAAGCAAAATTTGGTTCGGGGCGCAATGACAAAGGAATAATATATGAAGATAAGCATATTAATGCCGGTATATAATGAAAGAGGTACTATTGAGGAGATAATACGGCGGGTAAATGAGGTCGATATTGACAAGGAGATCATTATTGTTGATGACGGCTCAACAGATGGTACCCGGGAGATTCTCAAGTCCATGGAATCTGATAAGGACTTAAAGATCCATTATCTTGAGCATAACAGAGGTAAGGGAGCTGCTGTAAGAGAGGCTATCAAGCATATGAGCGGTGATATCGCTATCGTTCAGGATGCGGACCTGGAATATGATCCCCAGGCTTACCATAATCTTATTGAACCGATAATCAAAAAAGAGGCTGACGCGGTATATGGCTCGCGCTTTGTAAATGTGCATAGATGGTTATTCGCATGGCACTGGTTTGCAAACAGGTTTCTTGGCAAACATTATGAGATAAAATATCTATCCCATTTTTTAGGTATACAACTATTAAATATTCTCTGTTACCTTCTTTATGGAACAAAGATTACAGATGAGGCTACATGTTATAAGGTCTTCAGGTCAGATGTGCTGCGAAGTGTTAACTTGAAGTGTGAGAGGTTTGAGTTCTGTCCAGAGGTTACGGCAAAGGTTCTTAAGAAAGGTTATAAGATAGCTGAGGTTCCAATTACTTATCATCCCAGATCAGACCTTTCGGGTAAGAAGATACATTGGACAGATGGATTTGATGCGATATTTTGTTTAATTAAGTATAGGTTTGTAGATTGATTATTGTTCGCGGCCAGGAGGCCGCTCCTACGTTAAGAATATGAAAATACTATTTATTAATCCATATCCAGATTACGCGCAAGGGGTTGAGGGGACAAAGTATCCCCCGCTTGGCCTATTATATATAGCGGCATTTTTAAAGCAGAATGGCTATAGCGATATCAAGGTTATTGACGCCAACCTGCTGCGTCTTGAGAATTCCCAGCTTATTAAGAAGATAAAGGATTATAATCCTGATGTTGTAGGAATATCAGCTAATATAGTAACCCATAGAGTAGCCCTAGATCTAGCTAGATCTATTAAGAACCAGATAGAGGGCGTCAAGATTATGGCTGGGGGCGCTTTTCCATCGATCTTTCCTGAGAAGTATCTGGATCATGTCGATCTGATCGTAGATGGTGAAGGAGAGTCTGTAGTCCTTGATATTGTTCAGAGATTTGAGAAGAATGATTCAATAGAAGACGTAGATGGCATAATATTCAAGCAAGGTGAAAAGGTTATTCGCAATCCAAGGCCTGCTCTCAATGAGGATATAGATTCACTGCCTTTTCCAGCTTATGATCTGCTTGAGCCTGAGATCTCCGAATACAGTAAAGGTTCAAGGGTAGTTAGGCGTTTTATGGCGCCAATTCTTACATCAAGGGGTTGCCCATATCAGTGCACATATTGCAACAAGAGTGTCTTTGGTTCTAAGTTTAGGGCAAGGTCTCCAGAGAATATTCTCAAGGAGATAGACTGGATCCATGATAATTTTTCAGTCAATCAGATAGATATATTGGATGATAATTTTAATCTTATTCCAGATAGGGCGATAGATGTTATGGATAGGATTATTCAAAAGGGTTATAAGCTTGCGATAAACTGCCACAATGGACTAAGGGCTGATAAGTTAGACGAAGTACTCGTAGACAGGCTAAAGAGGGCAGGGGTATTTAAAGTAGGGCTTGGTATCGAGTCCGCTGATGAGGATATTTTAAAGAGTATTAAGAAGAGTTTAGATCTATCGAGCGTAGAGAAGGCGGTCTCTCTCCTAAGAAGAGCAGGCATAATAGTGCATGGGTATTTCATACTTGGCTTACCAGGGGATAGTCCTGCTACTATGCAAAAGACTATAGATTTTGCTAAGAGACTTAATCCTCATTTTTTAAACCCAGCGACATGTATACCCTTTCCTGGGACAGAGGCCTATGAGATGGTCAAGGAAAAGGGTAAGTTCTTAGTTGATGTGGATAATGGCGTAGATTCAGGTTTTTTTGAAGGAAAGGTCTTCTTTGAATATGGACCCACAAGAGAAGCTGATGTATCAACCCACTTCAAAAAGGTTTTCAGAGAATTCTATGGCAGGCCATATAAGGTATATGATATAATTACACATTTACGCTCTGTAGATGACTTTAAGTGGGTTGCTTCTATGGGTATGAGTGTAGTCTCAAATATGTTAAGGAAAAAGAGCAATGGAAAGAAAAAGGCCTATAAATAAGGTACTTCTGATATATCCGCCAACCGGTTATTACATGCGTGATGACAGATGCCAGGCGCCGGTTGAGGGTATGACCGCTCAGCCGGCAAGGGCTCCTATGGACTTAGCATATATGGGGGCTGTTCTTGAGCAAGATGGTATACGATGCAAGATAAGAGATTACCCGGCAGAGGGTCTATCATGGCCTGATCTAAAGAAGGATCTGAATGATTTTAAACCTGATATGCTGGCATTTAGCATAACTACACCAACACTAAAGGATGATCTTAAAGCATGTAAAATAGCTAAGTTGATCGATCCTGATATATTTACAGTATCAAAAGGCGCTCACTATAGTGAGGAAGATGAGAATATCATAAAGGATTGCCCCGAGTTAGATCTTATTATTAGAGGTGAGTCGGAATTCGCGATTAGCGAAATCGTAAGATCAGAGAGACTTTCTGAAGTCTTGGGTATTACCTACAGAAGTAATGGTAACATTATTAAGGCCCCTGACAGGCCTTTTTTAGAGGACCTTGATCTTCTGCCGCATCCTGCCAGGCACCTATTAAATAATAATCTCTATCTAACTCCAGATACGAATAAACCTATAGCCTATATATATAGTGGCAGAGGCTGTCCTCATCAGTGCATATATTGCGCTGTCAGCGTTGCCTCGGGATACAAGCTTAAGGCTCGTACCCCAAAAAATATAGTAGATGAGATAGATGAGTGTGTGAATAGATTTGGTATTAGGGATTTCTTCTTCAGGGCAGATACCTTTACAATGAATAAGGATTGGGTCATAGATATATGTAAGCTGATAATAGACAGAGGGCTTAAGATCAGATGGGGAACAAACAGCCGCGTTGACACTATATGTGAGGATAGGCTTAAGTGGATGAAGGATGCCGGTTGCTGGATAATAGGTTTTGGAGTCGAGAGTGGTAATCAGCAGATGTTGGATAAGATGAAGAAGAGAGCCAAGATAGAGGATGCTGAAAGCGCGGTTAGATTGTGTAAAAAGTTTAAGATAAAGAGCTACCTCTTATTTATGATAGGCCTTCCATGGGATTCTAAAGAGACAGTCGATGATACTATAAGATTTGCTATAAGACTTAAGGGGGATTTTATAGATTTTAATATAGCTTATCCTTTGCCAGGGACTGAGTTTTACAGGATAGCCAAAGAGAATAACCTCTTTAATGAGGATATGCTCCATAGGCATGATTATTCAAAACCTTTGATTAAGACTCTATACCTATCTACAGAGGAGCTTATTGAATTAAGGAAGAAAGCGATACGCGCATTCTATCTTAACCCAGGCTATATATTTAAGACATTATTAGGGGTTAGATCTTTAAGAGAGTTAGGAAGTTATATGAAGGCCGGAAGAGACCTCTTGTTTTC
The DNA here is from genome assembly GCA_042577545.1 of Candidatus Omnitrophota bacterium. Lineage (GTDB taxonomy): Bacteria > Omnitrophota > Gorgyraeia > JABMRG01 > JABMRG01 > JBHPDT01. The sequence continues at coordinate 3,724 of JBHPDT010000094.1, forward strand.
TACGCCACAGACATCTTATACCGATATATTCCATGAGGATCTATAATGGTTCAGGATAAGACCGCTGAAATTCAACAAGGTGAAAGAATAGTAGACTATGCTGCTAGCGCGTGGAACTGGGCAACTCCCGCTGGAAAGCGTCGCGCGTCAAGGCGGGCTGAATATCTGAAGGAGTTAGGCGCGCTTGATAGTTCGAAGAAGGTTCTTGAGGTAGGATGTGGTATAGGGATCTTTACTAAAGAACTCGCATCAACAGGTGCGAGGATAGTTGCTATAGATATATCACCGCACCTAATAGAGAGAGCTAAGAGAGATGTCAAAGATGATAATATAGAGTTTAAGATCTGTGATGTCGATAATCTCCCGTTTAAGAATGAGGAGTTCGATGTTGTGCTTGGCACAAATGTATTGCACCATCTCGATATCTATACTGCGATAAGGCAGATATACCGTGTTCTGGAAAAAGGGGGTAAGATAATCTTTACAGAACCCAACATTGTAAATCCCCAAATAGCAGCGCAACGTTTTATTCCATTTATGCGACATCTATTCTATGAGACTCCGAATGAAAGAGCATTTTCGCGATGGGGCCTGAAGAATTTTTTATCGAGAAGGGGTTTTGTGGATATTGTGATAAAGCCTTACGATTTTCTGCACCCGTTAACTCCTGAACCACTCATAGATATAGTTGATAATCTTAGTAGACGGTTTGAGAAGATGCCGCTGATGCGGGAGATCGCAGGATCACTCCTTATATACGCGGTCAAGGCAGAGAGAAGGATAGATAGTGTTTAGTATTAAGTAGTAAGTACTAAGAATTAAGTAAGATCACATATGGCTATACTTAAGGCTAATTTACGAATAGATACTTAATGCTTTATACTGTATACTTAATACTTAATACTGAATGTTGTTTTTCAGAAATGATTAGAGGAGGCAAAGAGATGAGGCTTATAATTCAGATTCCCTGTTATAATGAAGAGAATACATTGTCTACAACGCTTAAAGATCTTCCAACCAGAATCGATGGAATAGATAGCATTGAGACATTGATTGTTGATGATGGATCAAGTGATGATACGATCAAGGTGGCCAAGGCTCACGGCGTTAATCATATAGTCAGCTTCCCAACGCATAGAGGACTTGCGGAGGCCTTTAAGAAGGGCTTGGAGAAGGCTCTTGAGGAAGGGGCTGATATAATAGTCAATACAGATGGTGACAACCAATACAGCGGCGATGATATACCAAAGCTTGTTAAGCCTATAATTAACAGAAGGGCGGATATAGTGGTAGGATGCAGGGATATATTTGCTATAAAACATTTCTCAGTTATAAAGAAGATTCTCCAAAGCATAGGAAGCAGAATCGTAAGGAGATTCTCCAACACAGATATACCTGATACCACCAGTGGTTTCAGGGCATATAGCAGAGATGCCGCGCTGCAGATGAATGTCTTCTCAACTTATACCTACACGATCGAAACTATCATACAGGCTGGAAGAAAAGAGATACCAATGACCCACGTTGATATCAAGACAAATGAGAAGTTAAGAGAATCCAGACTGATGAAGAATATCTTCTCTTATATATTACGTTCTGTATCTACTATACTTCGTATCTATCTTATGTATGAGCCGTTTAAGAGTTTTGTCAGAATCGGGCTTATCCCAATTTTCTTAAGCTTAATACTATTTGGCAGATTTTTTATACACCACTTTACCAGGTCATACGGTGGCCATGTTCAGTCACTGATTATCGCCGCGATAGGCATAATAATAGGCGGGGTAATTATCATGATAGGCCTTCTAGGAGATGTTATATCAGCCAATAGAAAGTTAAACGAAGAAGTCTTATATAGGTTAAAAAAGGATTCACTAAAGAAGAGATAGAATGGAACAGAAGCTTATAACAGACCTGCATAAGAGTGTAATTAGTCTGAATACTCAGGCATTTCATCCGAAGAAATATATAAGAAGACGTGTTACAAGAAATTTTTTGCCTCGTCTTAGCGGTCTAGTTCTTGATGTCGGCTGCGGAAGGGGAGAGGATCCGCCATTTATGATCAATGCCAGACGGATAATAGGGTATGACCTTGATGCTGAGATACTTAAACATTATAAAGAGATAAACAATACTGATGCTATTGCCGGCGATGGCATGATAATGCCGTTTTGTGATAATTCAGTCGATTCCATAAGCTGTATAGATGTTCTTGAACATATACCAGATTATAAGAAGACCATATCGGAGGCCTATCGCGTACTTAAAAAAGGCGGTCTATTGGTAATATCTGTTCCAACAGATCCATCATTATTTACGAGTAAAGATGAGGAGATAGGACATTTGAGACTTTTTGATAGAAAAGAACTTATTAGAGATATCAAAGAGGCTAAATTTAGCATAGAGACAGCTAGGCCATATGGTACGCTGATCTATCCGTATGTTAAGCATATTACGAATAGGATGTCGGTAAAAAAGATACATGATGTTCAGACAAAGAAGTCATTTGGATTATTTAAGATAATATTTAATCTTTTGATCAAGCCGTATTTAAACCTAGACTACTATGTACCTCAACCACGTGATATAGGACTGCTCATTGTCGCCGTGAAATCGTAGCTCCTCGTGGCTCAATGTTTAATTTTCGCAGGGACGCCCAAAAACCCCAGCGAGGTTTTTGGGCTCTCAAAAATTTTCGCGATTCAAAAATGGGATAAAGCCCCATTTTTGAAACCGTGCTCGCTCAAATTTTTGAAGCCCTGCTCAAAATAAACATTTCGCCACGAATGTAACAATTTATACGATTGAGGCGTATTCGCACTCAGCAGGAGATATGGTAAATTAGGTGAGAATTTTATTAGGGGTAAGAGTTTTTTAACTAAGAATTTCTTTTGAAGTGTGAGGTGCCCCAGATTTTTTTGACACTAAAGAGTTTTTTGAAATGCGAGATGCCTCAGAAATTTTTTTCCAATGTACTTTTAGGACTTATGGCGAATGAGCTTCATGCCTTAGCGAAAACCCTAACCGGATAGCAGGCGAATGAGCCCTAAGTCCAAAAGTACGGACAAAAATTTCAGCATCGAACATTCAAAAAACTCGCTCAAAAGGACGGCAAAAAATACCAGTGCCGAGCGTTTAAAAAAACGACCCGAAAGGATATAGAATGAACGAGAATAAAGATTTTGTTTATAGAGAAAAGGACGCCGGGCATAAGGAGCTCTTTAGTATGCTCATATACAGACCCTTAGCAAGAATGCTTTTGCTAGGAGTCTTTAAGCATATAAAGACGACTCCCAATATGATAACTTTTATATCACTATTATGGACTCTTGCTGGCTGCTGGTTCTTCGCGTTTACTCCATACCCATATGCGATTATTGGTGTACTACTTTTGCACATAGGGTATGTCTTTGATATGCTCGATGGTCAGTATGCGCGTTACAAGGATATGTCTTCTAGATACGGACAATGGTTTGATCCGTTTCTTGATGTAATAAAGGCCGCGAGTCTTTTTCTTTCGCTCTCCTATGGTGCATACGCCTCAAAGAGTGATCCAACGGCTTTGATATGGGGTTTTTTTGGTATGATCAACTGTTTTCTCGCATATTATATTATGAATACGAGAAACATAGTGATAGAGGGGCATACATTTGAGATAAAGCTGCCAATGCATATATATGTAGGCTATGAGATAACTCTTTATTGGTGTCTTTCAGTTCTGGTTGTATTTAATATAGTCTATCCAGGGCTTATATTCTTAGCTACCGTGGGCGCACTAGCTTGGATTAAACTGCTCAATACGGTCTGGAAAAAACACCTAAACCAAAAAGACCAGATAGAAGAAGGATAATAGATGGCAAAGGTGCTTCTTATAATGCCTCCTTGGTATCGCTTCCTTGGTGAAGGTTTCAATGAGATACCATTAGGTCTGGCTTATATAAGTTCAAGCTTAAAGCAAAAAGGACATAAGTGCGCTATACTTAATTGCGACCTTATTACAAGAGGAGCCGCCGGGCCTGAGAAGATATTTAGGAAATATGAGAATTATAAGCAAGAGTTTGTGGAGTTTAATGACCCGATCTGGTCTCGCATCAAGGAGGAGATAGGCAAGTTTAATCCGGATTATGCTGGCATTGATCATAAATGGCGGATCCTCTCCCCTTCCG
>JBHPDT010000095.1:0-7752 GCA_042577545.1 Candidatus Omnitrophota bacterium
CGAGAAGCATTCTGTATATACTGAAACTCATCAATAAAAACAATATCGCCCGAACTCCCTAGCTTTTCGATTATTTTGTGGTTTGGTGTATTGAAATCTGCTAAGACTTGAGGCTGCTCAAGATCAAAGAAAGCAGTTTTCTGCTTTGACTTACTGGCATAGCGCTCCAGCTGCTTTAATAAAGTAGTTTTTCCTACTTGCCTGGGGCCTAGCAAAATGTTTACTTCAGGTTGCCGTTGCTCAGCAATTAGTTTTTTGAGTATTGTGCGCTTTATCATTCTATTGACTAATATAACCCATTGGGTCAAAAAAGTCAATATATTTTTTGACCGCTTTATTTTTATATACAGATTTAAACACAAGAGCGGTAATGGAGCAGATGCGCCACACAGAGATGCGTACAACAGAGGGCTATGCGCATATATTTAGGCCTGAGGCGAATAGGAAGATTAAGAAGCTAGAGAGGCTGGATAAATAATGCACAAAAACCGCAGAAGTAGATTTTTATTGACATAACATTTTACACTTGTTATACTTATACAATAAATAAGAATAAAACCCCTGGCGATCAATACTAGGGGTTTGTCCTTTTTAGGCAAGATAATGAAAATATTACAGAATAATATAATACGTATTGCCCTGTCAATTACACTAATAATATGTAGCTTACCATCGGATACGCATGCCCTGCGCCCTATGGCAACCGGTGTAACAGATAGTGATAACAGGTTTAACGCTTTGCTGGATGCGATCGAAACAATAGCCAAAGAGCTCGAACCAGAGGCAATCGAAGAGTTGTTTATAAGAATACGAGACGAACTACCTTCTATTGATTTAAGTCTATGCAGCAATGAGCACGCACAGCGTCTTTTTACCGATCATTCACATACCGATGATTTGGCTATAGTAGCCTTTCTGTTGAAATTTTTCGATGACGATATTATTTTCACAGCATTGTTAAGTAAGGTCGAACCTGACAAACCTGCTTTTCCATTACATAATAGCAGCGAGGGGCTATATGAAAAAGAAGTTATTAGGGTCCCCGCCGCAGATTACGATGACCATATCCCGCGGTTGAACTACGGTACCCTGGAAGGTAATTATGATTTTTGGACTTTAAAACCTGAATTAAAACAAAACAGCCCTGCCCCTGAATGGAAAAAGGCACATGAAAATCGCCTAGAAACCTTCTATAGCGATAATGCGAGTACTCACGTAATGGCTAGAGAGCACCGCGCAGACTACATTCTTAAATACAACCCTAACCAAGATGAATTAGATCCTATAGTGGTATTAGTCTCCTCAGATGCTACTGAGCACCATTTTAATGTTTATAATGATGGTTCCCGACCCTATATGGCTCAAGATACAGTTACAGAGGATATATGGTCTCGATCAATGCAGCCTTTGGATACTGATGAAAAGATGCTTAGCTATGTGAAAGCTATGCGAGAGTTTCGTCGTCAGCGCACACTGTATCTAAGGTCACAACCAAAGCTATATGGATTGGAAGGGTCCCACTTAGCGCGTTCTCTTGGACTTGCTCTTACAAGTGATGCTCTTGTGCGGGTTACAGACGAGGCAAGAGCACAAGCGAAAAGGTGGTTATGGACTCATAACCACTCACGCAGCAAAGAGTTCCAAAGCGCCCTGGGTGCGCATGCTAAAGGGGAGTATTTTGAACCAGTGACTCAGGATGAGAGTGAGGTTCTAATGTTTCTGGTAGGGTGGGGTTATAAGGAGAGAGAGGGAGACTGCTATCTAGATTCACCAGAACAAGTTGAACTTTATCCCATGTTTATAGGAACAAATGGTAGGTACTATCTTTCCAAGGGGTATCGCAGTCGTGCCTGGGCGAATGTTAATTTCTATCCAAAAGAGCGATTCGCGTATATGGTAGTCAAGGGGTATAATTATGTTGAAATTCTACAGCCCGAGCAAGCACAAGCTCCAGCTCTATTTGCTGATGAAGCCGGCGCTTTAGAAAAAGAATGCGGCCCTTATCTTTCAGACCTCAGCTTAAATACAGAACGTCAGTTTAATGATGACCAGACGAATATGCCAGATATTATTACTGATCCTAAAATTTTGCGTTCATGGCTCTTGGTCTTAGATGTAGCCTTAAGAAATACAGATGCAAAATTCCCCAACCTTTCAATAATAGAACTAAGTATTCCTGGAGGGGGCGTTGTGCCGATTTTCATGAAGATAGATCCAGATTTTGAGATAAGTGAAAATTGTGTAAATATAATGGGTGGCAGAATGGGGAACCCGTTTATAGCGCGGTACCTAGAGCAGAGATACCGGTATTGGGCTTTTGAGAAAGAAGCTTTTGATATAGACAGTTACGACTTAAGCGCAATAAGAGATGCGATAGCCTATGTAAAGGTATTGGATCATAAGCCTTTAGTAGAAGTATTTCCTCTTTGGCAACCTAAATTTGGTGCTTACGGAATAGGCGAGTTATATACCAGAGCTGGAATCAACGAGTTTATGGACCAAACTAAAGAGTGGCTTGAAAAAGATGTTATGTTTGTTTTACGTCTCATGACAGGCGCCGCTGTAGTTGATAGACCATTAAGTGGTGAAAGTGAGGTTATAACGTTGTCACAAGAAGCACGCGAGGCTATCAGCCTAGAAGCTTTGCCGTTTAGCTCATATGGGAGGCTAGCTAACATGCTGGATGAAGCAATTAAGACTGGAGCAGTTTGCCGCAGCCCTAGTATTCTGGGTGTCTTTGGTGCGCAGAAAGTAACACAAGGCGATAGAACAGGAATAAGATTGCTGGATAACGGTTTTATCGAAGAGAATATAGATGGTATCACACAACAGGTACGACAAGCAGCTAATGACGTGAACCACGCTAGACGAATACTCGCAGTGTTTATACATTCTAAGTTAATGCATGAAATAGCAGAAGCCACTATTGAAACAGATGTCTCCGTTGACTGGGAAGCGGGGTTTGAAGACCCTAGCATTAAGGAGTCTGAATTAGCTGCAACTGCTGTAGAATTTCTAACATTAGTATCTCTGGTAAAAGACTGGAATGATTGGGAAGTACTTCTTAAAATAACACGTTTTTTAGACGAAAAAGCACACATTGATGAATGGGGTCAAGAATCGTTGACTTACACAGCCAGGAGTTATCGAGACTGGTATTCCTATGACCAATTACAAGATAAGCTTAGCGACAGGCCTGATGATGCACTTCAAACCATATGGGACGATCTGCTTGCAGGCTCAAAGATAAGTAGGGGCCGTATGGTTGATTTAACAAAAAGCGTGCAATACTTTAGTGTGGCAACATCGCCTGACCTCCCAGCCGTTAGTTTCATAGGAGAGCCTCAAGAAGGGGAGACTGTCACAACCGAACGCCTATCTATGGCTGGTCAACTCACATTACCCCAGGCTGTTCCAGCTCACGACGCTCCAAACAATCTGTTGGCAACAAGAGCATTCAAGATTTGCGCTTAACTATCTAATAATACCCCTTGTCATTCCCGCGAAAGCGAGAATCGGGGCGAATTCCCGCCGAAGGCGGGTCCGCCTCTGGCGGAAACCCTGCACCGAATACGAAGTGTTTATTCTGGTACAGGGTAGGGTGAACTATGAAGAATTTACTAACACTTTTAATTACATTTAGCGTATTAATTCAAAGCACAGGGGCAAGCTACTTGCCCCGAGCGCAGGGGCCTGCCCTTAGGCCTATAGCTACATCTCTTTCTGATGCTGACCCAAATGCGCGACAAAAAGAAGGCTTATCCGCAGCTGCGGATGAACTAGCAGTTCATACAGAAAGAAAAGATGAAATACTTAGAGGTTTAACTGCTGATCAAAAAAGAGAAGTAAAACACAAAGCGGTAAAGATATTGCAAGGCCAGATTGTTCAAGCTCCGAAAGAAGAGTTTGGCGTTCATTTTAAGAACTATGTTATACGTCTTAAGATACTGTGCATCTTTGATATACTCGATGGCTTAGTTGTATATCCTTTTACAGGACTCGATATTTTTTTAGCGCAATTTTGTAAAACACTAGCGTTAAATAGCAAAGATAGCAGAGATAGCCTTTACCGCGATATGAAGGAGAAAAGCGATCTATATAGAAATGCGGGGGTGAACGTAGAGCAAATTTTAAATGGGCGTGGACTGTATTATAAAATATATGATTTGATTTTTGATCCTGAAAAAATACAAGAGGCAGGCGCCCTAGCGAATTCGCATAAAGACCCAAACAATAGCCATACCACGCTTATATTAAAAGGGGCTGATTATATAAAAGGCGGCATTGCCCCTTCTGTAGGAGTGAATACTGATGTAATCTTTGAGAAATTTCTATCTCCGTTGACAGAAAAAATGCTGGATTCCGGGGATCATATTGTGCTATTTGACGCAGATATGAAATATTCTAGGCACTTTATTGATACAGGAGCGTATGAAGAAGTAAGATTAGATATCGATTATGATAAAACAATGAGCCCGCAATTATTCGATAGCTCTAAACCCTCATACCAACCAGGTATATCACCAGACTCTATTTTTATAGGGGCTAATTTTATTGTTCTGAAGAAAAAAACCGCTGTTGAGGCTACGCGCATCTTTGCTTCCCCCACACATGAAATGGCAAGGAGTGGGATGCGAGGAGATGTGGTTCAGGAGATAATGCCTGATGATGAGGTTATTGACTGGGATGTGGCAAGCCCGCTGGAATACGGAATAACGCAGGTTGGTAGAGAGGCTACATTTACAGCTACAGAGGGAGAGGATCTATCAGTGTCACTTAAGAAGTTTCTGGCAGGCAAAGGGATTAAGCAGGGTTATTTTGTTGCTGAGGGCGGCCAACTCAAGGATGTTACATTGAATTTTTTTGTAACTGAAGATAAGCGTTTCTGGGAGATGCACCTGCCAGGTAGATGGGAGGTTGAGTATCTCACAGCAACTATTGTAGGAGGAGTCCCCCATATCCATTGTCAGATTAGAGACCCAGAGACTGGCGCTAGATATGGGGCACATCTTGACTCTGCTACTGTTGTACATTTAAGAGGCAAAGTTACAGAGTTGGTTGGTAATGAGATTAGACGCGCCAAGGACAGAGATACCATGGTTTCCCATATGCGGTTTAGCCCCCCTGATGAAGAATCAGCTTTAAAGCCTGGTGATAGAATTGTCTTTACTGTAAAACCCGGTGAAGATATGGTAGACAGGCTGAGAGAATTATTGCTGGAGAAGGGTGTAACAGAAGCTAAATTCAATGTAGCTGTTGGCAATATGCTCTCAGTTCAGCCAGAAAGAGGTAATGCAGTTGAGCCCGCACATGGACATGGCTTTGAGCTTACGTCTATTGGTGAAGAAGAATTCACTGTGCAGGCAAGGAGACCTCTCTTTTTAACAATGGGTTTTGTTGATACTAACGGAAATACCCATGAAGATGCCACAAAGCATGTAACAGCAAAGGAGCTTATAGAGGGTTGCATTGAAGTAACAGCTACAAAGTCAGCCTCTGCGAGAATAGAAGAAATTGCACGCAACTGGAGAAATCTGTATGAAACAGATAGCCTGGTGAGGCATGCAGAGAGAGTTACAGGGCTTGCTGCTGGAATCGGCAGCGATAGCGAGCTAGATTTAATACAGGCAGAATTAAGACTCTTAAATTATGGTAGTTTATTTCATGACATAGGGATAATGGGAGCTACAGATCTTTTAGATCCAGTAATAGCTTTTATGAAAAAGCATGAAATCCCGTATAGAGATACACATCTTGCGCGCTATTTTCAGGAGCAAGGGGTTGTGATAACAGAGGAGGTTATTGCATCATTTCCAAATAGAATAATGGAGATGCTTGAAGCTAATGAATATCCTTTTAATGGACACAAAGAAGAAATCCGAGAAGCTATTGCAATGCGCTATATACACGGGTATTTATCATGGGTTAAACTTCAAGAAAGAGCCCCTATCTTAGCAGATGCCTACCCAGATCTTAGATATCTTATTATATACCATAGTTTGCCTCATTGTTTGCCAGATGATATTTCACCCCGCATAAGACTATTAACAGAAATATTAAAAGCAGCTGATGTAATTGAGGTAGTTAATAATATGGAAAGAGCTCAGGCAGGCAATTACGGTATGCATATAAAGGAAAGTTGCCGGCAACAGGCACTAGAGGGCTTGGAATTTGAAAAAGAGCACAGCCACATAAGAGAAGAAGTATTTGACATATGCGCAAGAACTATCTTCAGTGATAATGTAGAATTCAAGAGAGCATTATTAGCAACGCGGGCTATACCTGGTAGCGAACCTGAGCATGACTGGCCAGAAGCTGACAGGCAATTCCTTTTAAAGCAAGATGCGCTAAGCCCAAAACCCTCCTCAGCCGGGCAGGCCCGCGGCGGCATTGATAAACCGCTATATGGGAAGATAGGGCGCAAGCTTGCCACAGTAGGTTATGCAGGTAAGATGTGGGAATTTCTTGGCCTCCTGTACGGCCACGCAAGAAGAGATGTGCAGATAGAGGTTATTAATAAATGCCCTCTTAATTGTTGGGACTGCCTGGCGTGGTGTAAGATGAAAAATTCTCCTTTACGCCAAATCCCAAAAGGAAAACTAAAGTCGATACTAAGATCACTCGAAGGCACCAGAAAGATATGCTTAACCGGTGGGGAGCCATTCCTATATTATAATACAATGAAGGCGCTTGTAGCCGGAGAAGTGTCAGATGACTTTGTAGAGATTGTCAATTTTGCCAGTGAGTGCGCCGATGAAGTTGTCGTAGATACCTGTGGTATTTCTATACCATCTGATCCTAAAAAAGCCGCGGCATTTTTTAAGCGTTTTCGCAAGAATGTCTCATTTGAGATATCTGTTGATAAAGAACACGCCGATGCCCTAGAAAAGGTAAGTAAGGGCCGCAAAAATCTCAAGGATATAGTAGAACAGTGTGAGCTTGAGAGAGATCGCGGTAGAGGCATACGATATAATGTGCGCACCAGAGGTATGGTGCTTGAGGGAGAGTTTAATAAGATTATTAAGCCCTGGGATTACAAGGGTAGGCTAGCGCGTATATACAAAAAGATAGAAGCTGATGATGTATACGAGCTGGAGAAAGACTATGTTATCAAGCTAAGCAGAGTTAAGCTGCAATCGAATGCTGTAGGTGATTTTGATGATTATGAATGGTTTAGCAGATATCCTGATCCAAATATATCTTATACGATGATGGATATGGGGAATTTTCTTGACCACATTTTTCCGGAGCGCACTTTCTTATTCATTGGCTCTGATCTTGAAATGCTCTTTGACGCGCATTCTTGTTTTATGCCAACTCCCCCGGTTGTAGCTCGCCTAGGCAGCTTAAAAGATAAAGGCCTTGCCGAAGCTGTACTTGACGGCGCTATAGGAAGATTAGTCAATTTTGACGAGTTTCCTTTTCTTAAGACTCTATATCTTGCGAAGTTTTTTCATTATACAGGGGATAGCGCTATATCCAAGGCCTGTTTAAAAGATGCTCAGAAACGAGGCGCTGACTATGAAGAAGCTTATAGTGAGTTAACAGAAGGGTGGGGGGATGAGCCTGGGGTGACATTCCAAGATATAGTTTGCGCGGATCAACCTTGCTATCAAAGACATCACTTTGATCAGCCCTACACCTTCGGCCAGCATTTTGCCCTAGCAGCAGCTGCTAATCTTTTATCTCACGATACCATTCCATGGTTAAGAGAACCATTGCCTTATGATATACCTACTATATGGAACTGTG
>JBHPDT010000096.1:0-7629 GCA_042577545.1 Candidatus Omnitrophota bacterium
CTGAGGTCAAAAATGAGGTTAATCTTCAAAAGAACACACTTTTAGTTGCATGATCGAAATTACCTCAAAAATAACAAAATCTGTGCTCAGGCCTGTCCCCTTTAGGACCGTCCCCAATTATTTTAGGTTTTCGGCTGCGCTCTGTCTGTTAAATGATGCCTTGCCAAATTCAAACTTCTTCTGATCAGCAAAGCCTGTCATCTTTAATATGAACCAGGCAAATGCGATAATTATTATTAGAACTACTAAGTTTCGCATAAACTAAACCTCCAAAAAATTAGCCTATCACCTACAATTTTTTTTCAAGAAAGGGACAGCTTATGAAAAAAAGGCTAAAAAAACAACAAAAATTGTGCTCAGGCCTGTCCCCTTTAGGACCGTCCCCAATTACCTTAGGCCAGAACTGATAAACGCGCCTATTGTTGATATTACAGCAAACAAAAAGACTACCGTAAATAGACCGCAGACTATCAGAGCTATCACCACATATCTTTCAGTTATCTTGATATTACCATTATTATAATAATAAGTGAAGGTTTATTTGAGGGGTCGGGGTGTTTATTTGAGGGGTCGGCGAGTTTTCCTTCAGTCGACCCCTCATCCTGATCCGCCGGAGGCGGAGAAGGATCTCAAAAAAAATGAGACCTCAAATTATTTAAGAAGAATTGTTGGTAAGCAGGATAGGAATAAAACTAAATTAAAGCTCGTTAGCCATTCTATCGATCAAATTTTTATCTTCCTTACTGATTTCCACAAAAGATACTCCTACACCGCATAAGGCAGGGGTCTTTGGTTCATCAACGCGGACTATCTTTCCAACACAATCTATGGGGGCAGATGCCGCGGGAAAATTAATAACAAGGTCTATCAATGTACCGGCCTCAAATCTCTTGTTATGGCAAAAAAATAGTCCGCCAGCTCCGAGATTCTGCACAACAACCATATCCCATCCGGTAAAGATATTCTCCTCTGGCCTAGCGGGAGCTATCTGAAATCGAGCCATAAAATGCCTTACTATACGTTTATGAACTCTCTTATCAGCGCCAAGATTATCCTTGGATATATTATCACTTAAAGGTTCTGGGGTCATATCTTCACACTCCATTAATAGATTCTATCAAAAAAAACAACCCTAACAACTCCGCCAGGATTGCTCTATTATTTGATAGTTAATATATTTTTCATTTTGGACATATATAGTATATACTACAAAACACCATAAGTCAATTGTTTTCTAAGAAATATGTGATTTTCTTTGAATATGGGTATCACAATAACGATGTCTTTTCGCGGCCAGGAGGCCGCTCCTACTTCTTTAAAGAGGCCTTGATAAAGTCGCGGAATAGCGGGTGGGCCTTATCAGGTTTTGATCTGAATTCCGGATGGAATTGGCAGGCTATAAACCATGGGTGATTCTTTAACTCTACTATCTCTACTAGATCCTTTGCTGCATATGTTCCTGAGAATATCATGCCCTTCTCACTCATAAGCTTCTTATATTTATTATTGAACTCATATCTGTGTCTGTGGCGCTCTGATATGCGTTCCTTCTTATAAGCGCTCTGGGTCTTTGTACCTTTTTTAATAAAACACTTGTATGCGCCAAGTCTCATGGTAGCACCCATATCTTTTACCCTCTTCTGCTCCTCAAGAAGACTGATTACTGGATAGGGTGTCTTCTTATTAAATTCTGTTGAATTCGCTTTCTTTAGGCCAGACGCGTTTCTGGCAAATTCTATTACCGCAATCTGCATACCAAGACATATGCCAAAGAATGGTATCTTATTTTCGCGGGCAAATCTTACAGCCTTTATCTTGCCCTCTATGCCCCTGTTTCCAAATCCTCCTGGAACAAGTATGCCATCGCAATCCTTAAGATAGAGATTTGCTCCGTCCTTCTCTATATCTTCTGAATCAACCTTCTTTATTATAAGCTCCGTATTGTTTGCTATAGCACCATGGATCAAGGCCTCATATATAGATTTATAAGCATCCTGAAGAGTTATATATTTTCCAACCACAGCGATTTTGACCTTCTTCTCAGGAAACTTCAGAGGCTTAAGCACTACCTCATCCCATTGCGATAAGTCTTTGTCCTGACACTTAAGATTCAGGCGCTTTACTATTAAGGCATCCAGCCCTTCTTTTCTTAAGGAGACCGGCACCTCGTATATACTCTTTACATCTACCGCTGGAATGACGGCTTCTACGTCAACATTGCAAAAGAGCGCGATCTTCTCCTTTGCTTCTTTTGAGAGATATTTTTCAGTTCTGCAGACAATAACATCAGGTATTAAGCCTATCTCGCGCAAGGTTCCAACACTATGCTGAGTCGGTTTTGTCTTTATCTCTCCCGCGGCCTGTATATAAGGAACGAGTGTTACATGAATATTCATAGCATACTCGGACCCTAGCTCAAGTTTAAGCTGCCTTATAGCCTCTAAAAATGGCAGACTCTCTATATCTCCGACAGTGCCGCCTACCTCAACGATGACTACATCTATCTTTTGACCATAAGCAACCTTTGTAATCGACTTCTGTATCTGATCTGTAATATGAGGGATGATCTGAACACACTTTCCAAGATAATCCCCTTTTCTCTCTTTTAATATAACAGAGTGATAGATCTGGCCGGTAGTAATATTATTGGCCTTGCTTAATTTAGCGTGAGTGAAACGTTCGTAATGGCCAAGGTCAAGGTCTGTCTCAGCGCCATCATCAGTAACATAGACCTCACCATGCTGAAAAGGGTTCATGGTGCCGGCATCAACATTAATATAAGGATCACACTTAATAAGCGTTATTTTTAAACCCTTGGATTCCAAGAGTTTTCCTATTGACGCGGCGGCGATGCCTTTGCCCAAACTTGAAACTACCCCTCCTGTTACAAATATATACTTTGCCATTTAAACCCCTTATATCAAAGCAAGGCTTTTGGTTGAAAAGTTAGGATCACTAGTTAAATTTACGCCTAAACTCCTAAGCCCAGATTCGTCACCTGGCGTCGGCATATGAGTGGTGTGAACTTCGCAACCCTTTAAATCTTTTAATTTCTCAATAGCGTGGCCAACTGTCGGATTAGTTGTAGCGCTTATGCTAAGCGCGATAAGAGTCTCCTCTAAATTCAAGCTCACTGTCTTTTTGTTTGATACCTCGGTCTTAAGCTTAGCAATCGATTCAATTATATTCGGTGGCAGAAGATGTATCTTATCAGGTATTTCAGCTAGGACTTTAATCGCGTTTAAGATAAGGGCTGAGGCAGCGTGCATAAGTGGTGAATTTTTACCTTTTATTATTTTGCCATTATGTAATTCCAGCGCAGCTCCACAATATATACCCCCATGCCCCTTCTTCTTTGTTTGTGCCTCTTTCGCGGCTGCCCGAGCTGGCTCAACCACAGATCTATCTTCTGGTTTTACACCCATCTCCTCCATAAGAAGTTCAACTCTCTGATAAGTCTCCATATCCGCAAATCCTACCGCGTACTCACATCTGTACCTAAAGTATCTTCTTATGATCTCCTGCTTCGCGGCCTCTTGCATAGCCTTATCATCAACTATACCAAACCCAGCCCTGTTTACACCCATATCAGTAGGTGATTTATACATAGACTCACCGCCTGTGATCTTCTCAAGTATTCTCTTTAACACAGGGAAGACCTCGACATCGCGGTTGTAATTAACAGTGCTTTCATTATAAGCCTCAAGATGGAATGAATCTATCAGGTTAAAATCTCTTATATCAGCTGTTGCCGCTTCATAAGCCACATTAACAGGATGCTTAAGCGGTATATTCCAGATAGGGAAGGTTTCAAATTTAGCATAACCGCTCTTTAAACCCTTTCTATAGTCGTGATAGAGCTGCGATAGACAAGTCGCGAGTTTTCCACTTCCTGGACCAGGCCCTGTGACGATAACAAGCGGCCTATCTGTCTCAATATATTTATTCTTACCATAACCTTCATCACTAACTATCGTCTCTACATCAGTAGGATATCCCTTGGTAAATTGATGGGTATATACCTTAACCCCTCTTCTTTCAAGCTTATTCTTAAAGATCTTAGCCGCTGGCTGATTTTCAAACCTTGTAATCACAACTGCTTTGACATTTATATCCCACTCTCGCAGATCGTCTATTAGTTTAAGGGCGTCAACATCATAGGTAATCCCAAAATCAGCCCTAACTTTTCTTCTCTCAATATCTCCTGAATAAATACATAGTATGATATCCGCCTTATCCATAAGTTTTTGAAGAAGCATCATCTTTACATTTGGATCAAATCCCGGAAGCACCCTTGAGGCATGATAATCAAATATGATCTTTCCACCGAACTCAAGATAGAGTTTATTGTCAAACTTCTTTACCCTCTTTAAGATAGCGTCTGTCTGTTCTTTTAGATACTTTGCATTATCAAAGCCTCGAGACCTAGTCTTTCTCATTTTTTTCTCTCCAAAATGTACTTTGAAAATCTCTTGGGAAATTTCGCGGGATATTTAGAAGTAAAACAGGCTGTACAAAAATCATTTTTAGGCAACAGCATCGCCTTTAGCATACCTTCTACGCTCAGATATTTTAAACTATCCAAACCAATAAATTTTCGTATCTGCTCTACAGTCTTATTTGACGCTATCAGCTCTTTCTTTGTCGGGAAATCTATACCATAAAAACATGGTGAGATAATAGGCGGACAACTCACGCGCATATGTATCTCTTTCGCCCCAGCTTCGCGAAGGGTGCGCACCCTGTTCTTGCTGGTTGTGCCTCGCACAATTGAATCCTCTATTACTACAACCTTTTTCCCTTTCAGCACATGTCTTATAGGGTTTAGTTTTACCCTCACCCTGAAATCTCTAATCTTTTGCGCTGGCTGTATAAACGTGCGCCCAACATAGTGGTTCCTTATCATACCTACCTCAAGAGGTATGCCAGATTCCTCGGCAAAACCTAAAGCCGCGTAATTGCCTGAGTCAGGTATAGGCATCACAATATCACATCTTTTAGCAGGTATCTCTTTTGCGAGCTGGGCGCCGAGTCTTTTTCGCGTAAGATATACATTCTTACCGAATATATCACTATCTGGACGGGCAAAATATATATATTCGAATATGCAGCAGGCCTGCCTCTTCTCTTTTCTGGCAAACTTAATACTCTTTAATCCGCTCTTACTAATAAATACTATCTCGCCTGGTTTAACATCACGAACGTATTTTGCCTGGATAAGATCTAACGCGCAGGTCTCACTGGCTAACACATAAGCGCCATCCAGCTTTCCTATGCATAAGGGTCTTATACCTAAAGGATCGCGAGCAGCAACAAGCATATCATCAACTAACATTAAAAGCGAAAACGCCCCCTCAAGCCGAGAAAGCGCTTCCGGAATCTTATCATAGTACTCTTTCTTTCGCAACCGGGCTAGAAGATG
This sequence comes from Candidatus Omnitrophota bacterium, assembly GCA_042577545.1. Taxonomy (GTDB): domain Bacteria; phylum Omnitrophota; class Gorgyraeia; order JABMRG01; family JABMRG01; genus JBHPDT01. The sequence continues at coordinate 5,423 of JBHPDT010000096.1, forward strand.
TATTATTACCTCTGAATCTATAGTACTCTGAAATATCGCTCCTTCTTCTTCCATCTTATGGCGTAAATACGCGGCATTGGTAAGATTGCCATTATGCGCTATAGCGATATGTCCACCCTTATGATTGACTAGAAATGGCTGAATATTAGCTATGGTACTTGACCCGGTTGTCGAGTAACGAGTATGACCTATAGTAGTATTACCGCGTAAACCCTTCAAAGATTTGGAATCAAATATATCACTCACCAGGCCCATCCCCTGTTGCTGCCTTATTCTCTTGCCATCGTAGGCAACTATGCCCGCGCTCTCTTCTCCCCTATGCTGAAGAGCGTATAAACCTAGATACGTAAGAGACGCCGCGTCTTTATGACCATATATACCGAATATACCGCACATATATTTACCTTACATTCTTCGTATGACTTGCTATCCGGCGAAGCTGTGGGCGAAAGCACCACAGCGAAGACGGATACCGCACATATATTTACCTTACATTCTTCGTATGACTTGCTATCCGGCGAAGCTGTGGGCGAAAGCACCACAGCGAAGACGGATACCGCACATATATTTACCTTACATTTAGCGCGTCTTCTATAGAATTGCGCCAGTTTTTATTCAGTTCACTTAGAGCTGAATCGACCAATTTCTTACCGCAAACTTTAATCTCAAGAATCTCACCGCCTGTCTTACCTATCGCGGAACATGGCACATTAAACCTATTAGTTATCGCTTGTATCATTGCCACATTTTTCTTATCGCAGGATATTATTATCCTGGATTGCGATTCGCCAAAAAGAAGAGTATCCTGCCTGATCTTATCTTTTAGATCAATTTTTGCTCCAATAATTTTTTCACCTGATATACAGCATTCAGCTAAAGCAACTCCAAGTCCACCCTCTGAACAATCGTGAGCGGAGTTTACCAATCCTTCTCTTATAGCTTCCAAGACACTAGACTGAAGATCTTTCTCAGCCTTTAAATCAAGCTCGGGGGCATCACCCTTCACAAGATTATGTATTGATTTTAAATATTCACTACCGCCCAGCTCTTCTTTAGACTCCCCTAATAAGAGAATTATGTCTTCATCGTTCTTAAAGTATTGAGTAGTTACATGCTCAGGTTTAGTTATAATACCTACCATGCCTATTGTCGGAGTAGGATATATAGCACCTTGGGGACTTTCATTATAGAAAGATACATTACCGCTTATAACAGCTAATCTAAAGCTCTTACATGCGCCAACTATACCCTCTACCGCATTCTTAAAGTACCAGTACCTATCCGGCTTTTCAGGATTACCAAAGTTAAGGCAGTCTGTAACCGCGGCAGGATCCGCTCCTGAACAGGTTAGATTGCGAGCGGCCTCAGCAACCGCTATCTGAGCGCCCCTGAATGGATTTAAGAAACAGTACCTGCTATTGCAATCTGAGGTAGCTGCTATAGACTTCTTAGTCCCTTTTAATCTTATTACCGCGGCATCAGAACCTGGTAAAACTACCGTATTGGTCTGGACCATATGATCGTACTGTTGGTATATCCATCTCTTATTAGCTATAGTATGGCATCTCATCATCTTAGTGAGGACTTCATTATAATCTGATGGCTCAGAGATATCTTCAAGTTTTAGATCGCGCAATTCCCCGAGATGCGGAGGCTTTATATAAGGCATATCATAGATAGGAGCATTTGCCAGACAATGAAAAGGTATCTCAGCAACAACCTCACCCTTATCTTTTACCCTCATCACCTTCTCTTTTATAACCTGGCCTATTATCGAGGCATTAAGATCCCACTTATGGAATATACTTAAGATCTCTTTCTCATGGCCCTTCTTAACGCAAACAAGCATTCTCTCCTGAGATTCAGACATCATTACCTCCCAAGGCTCCATATTCTCCTCCCTGCGAGGTACATGCTCAAGCTCTATCTCCATTCCAGATTCACCAGCTGCCGCCATCTCACTAGATGAACATGTCAGCCCAGCGGCACCCATATCTTTTATTCCCACAATATGACCTGTGCGTAATGCCTCAATCGTTGCTTCAATAAGGCACTTTTCAGTAAACGGATCTCCTATCTGAACAGACGGCCTCTTCTCATCGCCCTCACCAAACTCCTGTGACGCTAAAACACTGCAACCGCCGATGCCATCTTTTCCAGTTGCCAGAAACCTGTAAACATTATACAAAAGAAACCAGTAACCAGTA
>JBHPDT010000097.1:0-7570 GCA_042577545.1 Candidatus Omnitrophota bacterium
AAAACAACTAACTTCCTTACCTTAAGGGGGGTACGATCTATCTTACCATTTCTATCCCCAGGCGTATTTTACCTTGACATATCATGCCTTATTTGCTATAATACCCACTCAATAAAGTAATTATAACTAAAATCCCTGGCATTCTGTTTCGCTGTGCTACTATTGCGCACATCTTAACAGGAATATAGTGTCCAGGGGTTTTTTATGTTAATGAGCACATGTTTTATGGCAAGTTATACTTGTCATAAAACATAAGTGCGAATTAACCCCGTACCGAACGAACTGTGAACCATGTTGGGTTCATGATAAACTTTGGTGAGTTCTGGTACGGGGTATGGTGAGATTCTATGAGAAAAATACTAACACTTTTATTACTACTAACCTATATTGTGTGCCTTTCACTAGACAGGCCTACAAAATTCTATGCCCTAAGGCCAGTCGCTTCATCCAATATGTCGGGTCTATCCTTATGGGATCTTAAGGGACAAGGTTCTTTTTATAGAGCGATTATAGCTATAGAGCAGTATTTTAGATTAGAAGATACTCCTTTATCTAAACCTAAGTTTAGGCAGGTGTGGCGCAAGCCAAAAAAGGGTGAATACTATTCAGATGAGGCGATCAATCTGACACTCAGGACACTTATTAATCTAGGATTACTGGAAAAGTCGAGAGGGCAGAGAAGGGCTGCTATATTTAGCTTAAGTAAAACTTATAAAGAATTACCATCCCCAGCTAAGCAGAGTGTTCGACTAATGCTCAAGAAATTGCGTACACACCACACCGTACCTGAAATAGAGTGGTTTAAGAATGAGTTGGATATTCGCATTCAAGCAGCACACGAAAGAGAGAGGCTGATAGAGATCGCTTCGCCTGAAATTACTGTTTCTGATGGGAAATATCTTCATATTACTGTAAGCCCAACAGACCATTGTCCTGTAATGTGTGATTTTTGTTCATTCAGTGCCAGGCCATGCATCGGAAGACCGGAATCTGATAAGGTATTCTCCGATAAAGGAATAGACAGGTTTATTAAGTTTGTTGATTATTCTGAAGCAGTAAGCCTATGTATCGCAGGGGGTGGTGAGCCGATTACAGAGATGCCAAAGATTTTAAGGATAATAGCTGAGACCAAGGTAAAGACTATCTCACTCGTAACATCAGCGTATATAGCGACAACGCCAAAACGGACAAGAGATTTTCTTAGCAGCATAGAAGCTGCTTTAAAATCCCGCACAGATAAAGGCCTGGAAGATGTCCAATTTGGGTTAGCTGTCAGCGTGCCAGAGAAAGACAGAAGAAAAGTCCCTCTTGATAATTTAATAAGGATTGTTAATGAGTTGAGACAGAAGACAAAATTTCCTCATATCAATATGCTGTTTGTTAAATGTGCTGGCGGTTTGTGGAAAAAAGACCTTCATTATGAAGTTCTGGCCAAATTAGAAGGCAAGATTGTAGATAGCAATGGTTTCTTTTCTGGCAACATAGAGCTTGATGATGGATTCAAGATATTGTATGAGGGATCTTTTATGAACTACAATTTAGGGCGTGCGAAGAGAATGGTGCCAAACGACGGAGTAAACTTTAGTTTGCTCCAAAAACTAGAGCGTAATGCAGTCCTAGGAAATATGTCAATGGGCATAGCACATGAGAGTGATTTACCAAAAGGCATTGATATGTTTTCCCCTTTTCAGGGTATAAACTTTTCACTTGATATAAATGCTGATGGTTCGATAGGCCCAAATGTGTATCTGGCCAGAACTTTTCCAGTTGGCAATATCTATGAAGATGATCTCAGCGCATTTGATAAGAGATTGAGATCGGATCCAGTTCTTTTGGTATTACGCGATCATAAAAAAGGTGCTGCGCGTATTATTAAAACAGCGTGTAAAATAGATCCACGCTTAAAAGCAAAGGTCAATGAAGCAGGTGAAATTGGTAGTGCTATAGCGACATGTCTTGAGGATCCATTAATGCAGCTTGCTCTCACAAAATGGTTTATCATTGAAATGCATCTTGAAGAAAAACAGGTTTCTGAAGGAACTCTCTATAAGCTGAAGCTTGCTAGGCGTGTCGATGGTGAATGCGCGCCATACAAATTCGAGACCATAAGAAGGGAATATAGAAGAAGTGCGAGACTCATCCGCAAGAGAAAGAGCAGGTACCAGGCATTAGATCAGTCGCCTGAGCTTAAAGTGCAAACAAATGGAGCCCGCGTTCTATTAGGCCTGTTAAAACATGGAGCAAGAAGAGCTCAAGATGTACTTAGACCGGCAATATCTAAGTTAGCCCCAAGTAGCTTATTGGCGCGAAGAAAGGTAAAAGACTCTATTGCTAGGTCAGCATAGCGTAATGTTATGAGAAATTTACTAATACTAACCTTAATACTAGCAAACTGTACATCTGGTATAAGCGCACCCTATTATTCACGCAGCGGTATGTCCAATACCCTCAGGCCTATTGCTACACGCAATGGTACATTACCCACGCTAGAAGAGATCGCAGCAAGAGAAGTACCAGATTCGCCAGCTGTAAAGCGGATAGGTGAGATTCTTGATCTAATGAGTCTGGATCAAGTACTTAGTTTTCTTTTTGTTTGCGATGGAAATATTAATCGTTCTGCGGGTATGCATATGTTATTAGAGGAGTTTATAAAAAACTATGAACTGTCAAAAATAGGCGTATTATCAGGTGGTACATTTTATCAAGATTCTATAAGCAGGGCAAGTTTTTTTTCGGGTTTTGGAAGTGTTGAAACTGACGCAGGGGTGATGTTCCAATTGAGTCCGTCCCGTAAGAATAGGTTTAAGCAAAATGGTATTAATTCAGATATTGTTGATGCATTTCAAGTCCAGCGGTTTTTCATAGAACATGTTGAATTATCAGATATCATAATTGTTGCAACCCAGGCACACAAGAACACCATTCTATCCAGTGTTCCTGGAGCAGAAGGAAAAGTATTTCTTCATAATGAATTACTTCCAATAGATCACCCGCAATATGCCGAGGATCTGCCCGATGAGAATGTGTTCCAGCATATCAGAGATACATTCGCCCAAAGTCTCTTTCCCTTAATAGCCAGATATGCCTTGAAGCAATCATCCGCAGGAGATACCAAGCTTGATGAAGCTACGGTATCTGATTCGACCTCCTTGTCCACAAGCCAGCTCCCCGAAAATGCATTAATTATGTCACATACTGTTGGAGAAAACATAGACTGGTTTATTAACATGTTTACAGAATATAGGAACTGCTATGATGAAGCAGATCTTCCTATAGAGGATGGGATCTTAAGCTCAAAAGGGGTAGAACTTCTTGAGAAGGCCAGTCAATTACAGGGCAATATGCTGGCTTACGAACTATATGTAGAGCTGAACAGGGTTATGGAATATTTCCTCAATATACCGAGAATGACAAAAGAAGAGATTCTGGAGCAATTTCCGCAGGAATATTTTAAGCAGATAGATATACCAAGCCACTTTACGGATAATATTATTCCTGTATTTATAAAAGGCTGCGACAATATCTGCTTGACTTGTCCCATGCAGCAGTGTGTTAAGATGCAATGTATGCCATTTCCGCTTGTTATAATGCTGGCGCGTGACTATAAATCCCGAATAAGAGAAACGTATTTTTTTGAACCGCTCTACTACGAAGATCCATGCGGCGCTCTATATGCTGATGTAATGAAGATAATGGATTTTAAGGGTTTTGTTACGCATGGTTCTATTAATAAAAACAAAGCACTTGCTAAAAGAAATATAGAGCGTATAAATTCATTTAAAGGTTTGTGTGAATCAACAGATATCTCAATACACCCAAGTGATATAGATTATTATAGACTCAGGGCTAAGGGCATGGATGAGGGTGCGATTACTAAGGAATACGTGAAGCGATACATGGCGTTAATTAAATTATTAAAGGTTCCAGAGCGTAGAATTTTTCTTAAATTTATGCTGACTCACGAATATCAGGGGGCCTCAACACTGAATGAGATGAGGAGGATTCTTTTAAAGATCCGTGAAGGATTATTGGAAAGATTGGAAGAAGAGGGGATCAGTGGAGTTGATAGTGCTGTAGGAGACTTTGATATCCTATCCCCCAGAGCCTATAGGGCCTTAGGAGGTGATGTGGCCACGCAAGCAGAGGCATGGTACGAGGTAATAATTGAAAATTCATTTACAGATAATATAACTTATGTTGTAGACGCGCATGGTCAAGTACAGGCTATGATTTCACCGCGTTGCGCAAGACCAGAGGATTTAAGGAGATCTTTTTCTGATGAGGATATGGTTCAGCTTGTTATGGATGGTTATAATGATGTGGGTTACGTGAATCTATTGTTTAATGTAGCAGCGTGCAATGGTTCACGGGCTGCGCGCCTATTGACACTACTTAATGATTTTTTCAGGCATTCAAAGAAACGAAAACAGGAACCTGGTATCGAATTCCAAATTGCAGATGAGGTGGTCGGGAACAACCTCCCAATTCCATTAAATAATAGCCGATCGACAATCACTAAGGTAGTAGCCTCCGGCCTAGAGACACGTTTCAGACCAGTTTCACTATTTAATATCTTCCCAAAATCTTCATCTGCCGGGGAATCAGATGCTGAGAAACTCGCCTTTGTAAGAGAGAAAAAGAATTACGATTACTTTGTAAGAGTATTCGGCTCATATCTTGCTGATGATGAGATATTAAATGGCGAAGGTGAGAAACTATTAAAGCAAGCCAAGGACTCTGGAGGCGATATCAAAGCTGGCGAGCTCTGTGATGAGCTCTATCGAGTTATAAAATATTTTCAAGAGATTCCTGAAAAGACTAGAGAGCAGATCTTGGACGAGTTTCCCAAAAAATATTTTAGAAAACCAGATATTCCGGCCCAAGTTCTTGGTCAAGAGATATGCCTTAATCTGGTAAGTGGTTGTGGCAATGGATGCCCAAATTGTCCAACTCAACATTTTAGTAAAAATCCCAAAAGCATGGCTTATCCTGTTATTATTATGCTAGCCAAGGATCCAGATCTTCAGAAGTGTATTAATCTAAATAGATTTATCTATGAGCCGCTCTTGTATGAAGACCCATGCGGGGCGTTATTCGCAGATGCAGCTAGGTTGTTTGATCATTCCGGGGTTTTAATTACCCATGGTGTTATTAAAAAGTATCGCAAGCTTGCCAAGAGAAATATCCAGCGTATAAATAAATTTGGCGCACTGCATATCAATAAAGTTGCAATCTCAATAGCTGTTGGTGACAATGATTACAGAAGACTCAAGAGGGAAGGCAAAAATGACGAAGATATAGTAGAGTGTTATAGAGAGCGATTTATCGAACTGATAGATTCTCTTAATATTAAAGGGCGTACATTTGGGATCAAATTTATGACCTGGCCGAGAATAGAAAGCAGTGAAGAGATTTTAAGATTACATGGGTTATCAGTAGCATTGATAGATGCAATTTCAGAGGTATTGAATGGTCGCCAGGAATATATTCATTATGAGACACCTCATTTTGATTTTATATCAAGAGCGTCATATGAGCTTTTAGGTGATAATATTGGAGCAAAGACTTCAGCCTGGAATACCGCACTATTAGGTGATTCTTTTGGTGATGGCTTATTTTTATACTACATAGATGTAGATGGCGTGCTTAAGCTTAAGATGCCGCCAGGTTACTTTACTATAGATCAGTTGCCAGATGCTCTAGAGAAAGATAGGGATTTTGCCACTCTGGCAAGAGTTTGTCACGCCTCTGGCCAAATGCATCTCTTGGATGGTCTCACAGCATTAAGTCCTGATCATGCGCAGAACTTGCCTGACCTATTATCTAGGTATAGCTCTGCTTTAGGCATAAGAATTGTAGGTTTAAACCTTCAGTCGCGTGATGATATTATTGAAGAGATTGATGCTGAATTAATGAGACTTGGACTACCTGTCTCTGTTGCTCCGAGTGCGATTCCTCATGCAATAAGAGCGGGAATGGTGCCAGAGTATGCAGATATGCCAATTCGCAGTATCTTCCCAAAATCTTCATCTGCTGGGGAAGATGAATTGAAGGAGGCACAGCTCCAATACGTTCAAGCTAACCTAGATTGGTTTATCGATGTTTTTGAGTATTATCAGGAAAGTGGGTTGGTGAATTTAAGGGGTACTGAGCTGCTTTACCGGGCTGGCGAATTAAAAAAAGAAAACTCTATTCCCGCACAAAGTATTCGTTCTTTAGATAGGGTTATAAGATATTTTCGCGAAATCCCCAATATGAGTCGTGATGAGATTCTTGAGCAATTTCCACAGGCATATTTTAATCAAATAGATCTGCCTATGGAGACGATCGGAGGCAATGACCTTGCTATTGTGTTGGTTGATGGGTGTCCACATCTTTGCGCATTTTGTCCTTATCAACTTCGCGGAGAAGTGAGAAAGACTATGCCATTTCCTCTGCTTATTATGCTGGTTAAATATTATCAGGATAGGGTTTCGCTGAATTTAACCAATTATGAAAATTTATTATATGAGGATATTTGTGGTGCCTTATACTATGATGTTTGTAAGCTTTTTAATGATTTTGGTGCCATAACCCATGGAATTATAAAAGGGCATGAGACCCTGATGATAGAAAATATAAAGCAACTAACAGGTAGCGATGATGATATTGCGTTTGACATTTCTGTTCATCCGACAGATTTGAATTTTATTAAATTGCGCAATGAAGGTTATACTGATTCAGAGATAGCTGATAATTATGTTAAAGAATATCTTTATCTTTGCCAGATGATATCTGGATCTAAGATACATCTGAGATATATGGGCATCCCAGAATATGCAAAAAGCCCAGAAGCTCAAGCTTGGAGAGATATACAAAGAGAGATAATAAGAAGGCTTGAAGCTGAGCTTACTGGCAGAGATATAGCTTTTTTTGCAAGTAGGATGAATTTTTACGTTTATTCTGATAAGGGATTGGCTTATGTAGGAGAGAGAAAGGCTGATGTGCGTAAATCATGGAAAAAAATAAGAAGATTTAGGGTTTCCTACAAATTGCCGACCTTTACATTAGATCCAGATGCAAACCTTAATCTCTTTTTACCTATTATGTATGAGTTACCATCCAATTTACCAGATAATTATGGGCCATCTGATATTGCAAAACGAGCAATAGGCAGTCTTAATCCTTTCTTAGATAATGGCTATGAGGACCTACTTGATTTAGTTGCTAAATTGAGAGATCCGCAGGTATTTCGATTGCAAAGACATTTGTCAGATTATAAGAGTTTAAAAGGGCCATTTTCTGGATTCTGGCATTTGAGAGAATTGGCGAGACTAGAAACTCAGGTAGCGGATTTAGTGATTAAGTATGATCTTCCAGTTGCTGTTGGAGATGATAGAGATTATGTCGAGCAGATGATTGCAACCAGGAAAGCTCCTAAATGTACACTTATGCGGTTGCGCTCAATAATAAAACCCAGCTCAGCTGGGCGCGGGCTTGAGCGCGATCTTATGGCTGCATCGAATTTGCAGGCGAGATTACGGAGAATGTCTGAATCAAAAATGGGCGAGCTTGGCATACTTGATAAGAA
>JBHPDT010000098.1:0-7508 GCA_042577545.1 Candidatus Omnitrophota bacterium
GTTTAATCTTTTAGGAGAGGTCATAGACGAAGGCAAGCCGTTACCTAAGGATACCCCACGAACAAGTATTCACCGCAGCGCCCCAAGCCTTGAGGAACAGGCCACATCACAGGAGATCTTCGAAACCGGCATTAAGGTTATAGACTTGTTAGCGCCATATCCGAAGGGCGGGAAGATAGGGCTCTTTGGCGGGGCAGGGGTTGGTAAGACAGTTGTGATAATGGAGTTAATAAGAAGCATAGCTATAGAGCACGGGGGAGTAAGTATATTTGGAGGGGTTGGCGAACGTACTCGTGAAGGAAATGATCTCTGGCTTGAGATGAAGAATACCGGAGTCTTAGAGAAGACGGCCTTAGTCTTTGGCCAGATGAATGAACCCCCTGGAGCGCGTTTTAGAGTAGGATTAAGTGCTTTGACAATGGCGGAGCATTTTAGAGATAAGCAGAAGAAGGATGTTCTGCTTTTTGTAGATAATATATTTCGTTTTATGCAAGCAGGTAGTGAAGTGTCCGCGCTCTTAGGAAGAATGCCATCAGCTGTAGGATACCAGCCTACTCTTGCGACAGACCTTGCTGATTTAGAAGAGAGGATCACATCTACAAGAGATGGCTCTATTACAAGTGTGCAGGCTATATATGTTCCGGCAGATGATTTAACTGATCCTGCGCCTGCTACAGCATTTACACATCTTGATGCTACAACAGTGCTTTCACGAGAAATAGTTGAGCTAGGCATCTACCCTGCGGTAGACCCCCTAGATTCAACTTCAACAATACTTACACAAGACATATTGGGTGCCCAACATTATAACGTGGCATTGGCTGTAAAGAAGATCTTACAGAGGTATAAGGATCTAAAGGATATCATAGCTATCTTAGGGGTCGAAGAGCTTGCGGAGGAAGATAAGATAGCGGTTGGGCGAGCAAGAAAGATCCAGCGGTTCTTCTCGCAGCCATTCTTTGTCGCAGAGGAATTTACCGGCAAAAAGGGTAAATATATAAAGTTAGAAGATACTATAAGTGGTTTTGCCAAGATTGTTAATGGAGAGTTAGATTCAGTGCCTGAGCAGGCGTTCTACATGGTTGGCACCATAGATGAGGTTCTTGAGCGCGCCAAAGGCCTTGACAAATAAGCTGCGTTATTCACGGGAGGGCACCGCGCTGTCATTTGAGGAGGCCCAACGGGGCGGCGTGGCAATCTCTAATATGTAGACCCGAAAACTGATTGACAAAACAAAACCTCTGTATTATACTATGGATAATAATATACCAGAGGTTTTTGTGAAAGCCGCAAAGAGAAAAGAAGCTAGACAATTAAGAAAAAAAGGGTTTTCTGTTCGAGAGATTGCTGTAAAGATTGAGTGCTCAAAATCATCTATCTCACAATGGGTGCGAGGCGTCGATCTTACGACACAACAAATCGAGCGCTTGAAATCAAATCAAGATAAAGGTAGGGCGAGGGCAGCCCAGCACCCGAATAGCCCGAAGCACAAATGGGCCCGCATACGCAATCAGATTATTGACAAGTCTGCTAAGGATATTCCAGGATCTTTTTCGGAATTTAATTTAAAAGTTTTAGGAGCAGCGCTGTATTGGGCTGAAGGGTATAATGCCTCTCAGAATATTTTCGCATTTTCTAATTCTAACCCAGATATGATAAAAATTATTATGCAGTTTTTAAGGAAAATATGTAAAGTTCCTAAGCATAAAATCAAGGGGAGGCTTAATATTCATCCTCACCTGGATATTGCCAAAGCAGAGAAATTTTGGGCAAATGTGACAGGGATCCCAAGGAGTAGTTTTAATAAATCAGTGCTAGCTGTAAGTAAATCTAGTAAGCAGAAAAAAGATACTTTACCATTGGGAACATTTAATGTTATAATATGCGATGTTTTATTAGTTTCAAGAGTTAAAGGTTGGATAAAAGGATTGTCACAGTGGGCGGGTAGTTCAGTTGGCTAGAACGTCTGACTTACATTCAGAAGGTTCGCAGGTTCGAGCCCTGCTCCGCCCACCACCCTACGTCTCGAAGTGTAAGAAGTTCAGAGAAGAAGACTTCGGGTGGTAAACCACTACATGTTATACCTCGAAGGGTTTACCCTCCGAAGCCTACTACTATGAATATACAGCACATAGGCGTAGGAGGGCACGGCCCTCAAGTTTTAAATTGAAAAAGAAACATTTTTGATATATATTAATACCTTTCGTGGGGACGTCGTCTAGCTGGCTTAAGGCACCGGACTGTCGATCCGGTTATCGCGGGTTCGAATCCCGTCGTCCCCGCCATCCGCCTTCGCTCTTACAATTTTTTTAATACTGTAGAGCTACGGCGGATTTATGTTTTCAAGGGCACCGAAGCCTGACAGTAGTTTACCAATAGAAAAGGCGAAGGTGGCCCGTCGTCCCCGCCATGTACCATTCACCATGTACCCAAACGAAGAGAGTGGTACATGGTTCAGGTACATGGCAGGCCATCAAGTTTTTTGGATGGTACATGCCCTGAACCCGAACTGCAACGCAGTGAGTGGTTTAGGGCAATAGTTTAAGTTCGGGGCATAATCAAACTCCTACTCATCGTCGATACTGACGACGGGTAGGAGTTTTTATTTTCTTTAAATCCTTGAGTTTTTAACCCATCCTGTCACGTTTTTGCTGTTAGCCTGTTTTGCAGGAAAGAGGAGAATTTTTTAAAAAAAGACTTGACAATTGTCAAGACAGGGTGTATACTTAAAACAGATAATCAAAGAGGTGCTTAAATGACGAAAAGAGTAAGTGAAGCAGTAAACGAATTCCAAAATAGACTTATCCTGAGAGATGGAAAGAAAATAGATGCGATAATGCTCTATGGCTCTGTTGCTAATGGCAGATATTCTCCAAAGGACAGTGATATAGACATTATAGTCTTCTCCAAAGATAAAGGCATTGACGAACATATTCTGGAGATAGAAACCGACGTCAGCCTTAAGTACAACGTAGTTATATCAGCATTATTGAGCACAAAGAAAGAATTTAAAGATGCCGAAAAAGCAGGGTATTCATTCCCCAAAGAAGTCTTAAAAGGCAGGGTGTTATATGAACGCAATTAAGGAAGAGATCAAATTGGCCGATGAAATGCTTAAGGATGCACAGCTCATGTATAGCAATAAACGCTTAAAGTCTACTGCCAACCGAGCATATTATGCGATATTCCATGCTACAAAGGCAGCGCTTCTTTTTTGTGGAACAGATTGCCAATCTCATGCAGGAGCATTAAGCCGCTTTGGAGAGCATGTTATAAATAAGGGGCTTTTGGATAAAAGTTATGCAAAGATTTTACACCGCGCGTATCGGTTAAGAGAAAAAAGCGATTATTCACCTACTTTCAATATAGATAACAAGGAAGTAAAGAAACTAGTTGGAGAAGCAGGCGAATTTGTGAAAAAGATCAAAGAGCTTTTATGACGGAAAAAGAGATTCTCAGAAAGATCGAAGACTACATGGTAAAACATAACCTCCGTCAATGGGAGTTCGCAAAACAGATAGGGATTCCCGATGGTACGCTCAATAGATGGCTTAGAGGAAGATCGAATATTTCAAGAGCGTACTTAAACATCCTAAAGAAGGAGGGGGTTATTTAAGCGAGTTTTTTTAGATAAAATCTTGACAATTGTCAAGCCAGAGGGCTGGAAGGAAGATTGACTGATATAACCTATTAGGTCAGAGTCTGTTGCCGAACTCTTGTTAATTTTTAGTTTTTCTCGTCGGAGAATATATATTTTCTCGTCGATAAAAAGGGTGACTTATGAAAAAATAAATGATATTATAATTCTGTAACCTAAATGATATCATATAGTAACGTAAATTCAGGAGGCGCAGAATTATGATAGGCATTACCTAATAGGGACCTAATAGGGGACAGCGCCCTTTTTACTTGCCTAATTTAGCAAATTGTATTAATATATTACAATGCCACGTACTGCAAGAATTGTAGCTATAGGATATCCGCATCATATTACACAAAGAGGTAATTTTTGTCAGCCCGTGTTTAAAGATGATAAAGATAAAGAGCAGTATCTTCTATGGATTCAAGAGTACAGCGATAAATACAAGCTTTCAATATTAACACATTGTTTAATGCCTAATCACGTGCATTTCATAGGTATCCCTGAAAGGGAAGATTCGCTAGCCAGAACTTTTAATACTGCACATATGCGTTATGCTCAATATGTAAACAAAAAGGAGAAACGCAACGGACATTTATGGCAAGGCAGATTTTTTTCATGTATTTTAGACAATCCCCACCTTTTGATGGCTGCTCGTTACATAGAAAGAAATCCCGTTAGAGCAAAGTTAGTTAAAAAGCCGTGGGAATGGGTATGGTCTAGTGCACAGGCGCATATAAACGGGGAAGAGGCACTATTTAGCCTCAGCAATCTCTTTGACTATGTTGATATGACACCACAAGAATGGAAGAAGTATATTGACAGAGCAGAAGAGAGAGGGTACATAGATACTATAAAACAATATACATCTGTTGGGCGCCCACTAGGGACACTAGAGTTTGTAAAAAAACTTGAAAAAGAATTAAAGGAAAGATTCCCACTGCTTTCTAGGGGCAGGCCAAGAACAGAAAATAAATAAAAGGGCGCTGTCCCCTTTGTGTCTTTGTGTAGTGGCACGCCATCAAGTTTTTTGTGAATGGTGAAGTGCCCAGTACCGGAGGAGCCCTAAGGGGCGACGACTGGTACTGGGCATAACTCTGTGTGCGGTTTTGTTTCAGGTACATGGCAAGCCATATTGGCAAATAGCAAATAGCCATTTACTCCCCACTTATCGCTGAAAAGACGGTAGGTGGGGTAATTTATTTTGTGGATCAAGCTAGTACTGGCATGGCAAGCTACCCTGGTAAGATGAGGAGACCCGTAAATTAAAAAAAAACCTATACATTTTTGTATTGACAATAAAAGAATGTATGATATACTTTAATCATGAAATACTTATTACGCCAGATAGAGCAGGCTACCAAAAAATATCTGTCTATATTTCCTGTTGTGGCAATTACGGGTCCGCGGCAATCTGGCAAATCTACTATGCTTAAAAAAGCTTTTGGCGAAAAATATAACTATCTTACATTTGATGACCCGATAATAGTAGAGCGCTTTGTTGCTGACCCTAAAGGTTTTATTGAGGAGTATAGTGATAAGATAATTTTTGACGAAGTCCAAAGGGTTCCTGAGCTGTTCCATTACCTTAAGATGGAGGTAGATAACGACCGAGAAAACTATGGTAAATTTATTTTGACTGGATCGAGCCAATTTGAGTTTTTGAAAAATATCACCGAAACATTAGCTGGCAGAATTGGGATGCTTACGCTGCTTCCGTTTCAGAGCCAAGAGATTCCCAAGAAATTGCAAGGCAGGCAGATACTGTCAGGAAGCTACCCGGAGCTAATAAATCGCAACTACAAAGGCGCTAGAGAGTGGTATGCCTCGTATTTAAGGAATTATTTAGAGCGCGATGTGCGCTCTCTGGCAAATATTGGCAATATGCGCGATTTCCAAAGGTTAATATCCTTGTTGGCCGCCAGAACATCACAGCCATTAAATCTTAGTACCCTCGCAAAAGAAATAGGCATTAGCGTAAAGACTGTTCAAAGTTGGATTTCAGTGCTGCAGGCAAGCTATATAATTTTCTTGCTTCCCTCTTATCATCATAATTTAGGGAAAAGAATTATTAAACGGCCGAAATTGTATTTTTATGATACAGGGCTAGTCTCTTACCTGACTGGCATCAGGGATATAGAGATGCTTGAGAAAGGGCCTTTACAGGGGGAAATTTTCGAAACCTATATTGTTTCTGAAATTACCAAGGCGGTTTTTCATAACGATAAAGATGTATTGCTTTACTATTTTCGTGACAATCTAGGGCTAGAGGTAGATTTGATTATCGAAGACAAGACGCATAAACGGGTAGACTTTATAGAGATAAAGAATTCACACACCCTTCGGCCCCCAATGGCCAAGCCCTTAAAATCTCTTATCGGGAGAAAACGAAGCCAAGTTCAACAGATTCACGGCTCTATTTTATATAAAGGAAAATCATCCGGCAAAATTTATGAAAATATTAACTACCTAAATTTTAAGCAGTTTCTGGAAAACTTTGTATCTAGATGAGATAACTAAGAGGTGTGTTGTGTAAAATTAGTTTTGCTTGAGGTGTCGTAACATAAGAAAGTCTTGCTTGTATACTACAAGCAAGACTTTTTGCTTATAGGTAAGAATTAATGGAGCAGATGCGCCACACAGAGATGCGCACTACCGAAGGCTATGCGCATATCTTCCGACCAGAGGCGAATAGGAAGATAGGAAAATTGCAGAGATTGGATAAATAATGCACAAGAAACAGTATTATCTTGACATAACATGTTGTATTTGGTATAATTACACAAATATCACAATAGAATCCCTGGCGAATTATGACCAGGGGTTTATTTTTTTAGGGCAATGATATGAAAAAACTACTATTACTCTTAATTATACTTAGCGTTTTAATACAAAGCACAGGCATAAGTTACCTCTGCCCTGCAGCTTTAGCTGAGAGAGGATGCTTGCCTGCCGGTTTACCTGCTGTTAGGCATGGTAGGCAGGCCTTGCGGCCAACATCTTTGGAAAATTCAGAGCGTAAGCTCCAAGGGCCTAAGGGGTTTGGCCTTCAAGAACTAAAACAATTTGAGGAAAAGTACGGGTACTGCGTTCCAGATTTTGGCGTACTGAATACAGAGTTTTTTGATATGCTAACAGCCGATCCGCAGTTATTTCATATGGCCGATGCGATCTTTCATGCAGGAAGGAAAGTTGCACGTGATTATTTTTATGCGCAGGTTGAGGCTGAATCTCCAAGAGAAAGGGACGAGTGCCTTGCCAGAATAATGGAAAATGAGGAAACCAAGATTTTATTGGGCGCCTATTTTTTTCTCCAGCAGTATGAGCCGTTTGAGTCGTTTTTGCATGATAAATTTGGCGTGACCTTTGATGTGCGAGTACGTTCTATTTTTAAAGACACAATTCCCATATATTTAAAAATCCTTCGCGCCAAGGGAATGGAAGCTGCTGAAAGAAGATTTTTGGACAGACAAGAGGCACAGAGCCTGGCATACAGAGACATGGATCCCAATGGTTTAGTCAGTTCAGTTGTTGAGTACTTTATAGCAATAAGAATGGGGCTCGGAAATGCATGTGCGCAGCTAAAAGTAAAAGGTAATGTTATTGGCAGATCATCGGTTTGGGCGCCTGACGGTGGAGAAGATTCCTTCTTAAGTAGTCTTGCTGGATATTATGATTCAGAGACTGAACGTATATTTACAATGTACAGAAAATTTTTGGAAAAAAGACGTTCTGTCGAGGAAAAGTTGGCTATACCATTACAGGGATATATTCCGGATCTTGATGCAGGGGGTGTAATCTTTTCGTCATTGGGGGCATATTAGTCACAGATTGTTGTTATTTTTTAAAAAACAGTACCATTTTAAGT
>JBHPDT010000099.1:0-7242 GCA_042577545.1 Candidatus Omnitrophota bacterium
TGAGGTCAAAAATGAGGTTAATCTTCAAAAGAACACACTTTTAGTTGCATGATCCAGGACAGCCATACCACTACTACCAATGCACTCAAAACAGCCATATTGGAAAACAAGCCTGTAAAGCCAAATACGTACCCGCAAAAAGCATCGAAGACTTCGTGCTAGAACGAGTTAAGGAGCTTTCAACCAAGCAGGAAGAAATAGACAAGATGGTTGATAACGCAAGCAAGGCAGGCAACAAAAAAGTAGGCAAGCTTGAAGAAGACAAAGCAAACATTCAAACACGATTAACAGCAGTCATAATTAAACTCAATAAGATTGTAGATGCAATAGAATCAGGACAGGCGTTTCGCACCTTCAAGGAAAGAGTCGCAGGACTAGAAAAAGAACGTGAAGACCTCGAAAAGAAAATAGAAGAACTAAACTTTGCAATCGAAAAAGCAAGCCAAGAAATACTCAGCGCAGAAACAATGAAACAACAATTCCAACAACTCAGAGACGTAATAGGCAAAGCCAAACCCCAACAACTAAAAGACCTACTCTACAACATCATAGAAGTCATCGAATACCACGAAAGCACAGACGACAAATCTACCGGACACATCAAAATCAGCTACTTCGAACAACCCAACCTCACCCTTCCTGACCCCAAAAATACAAAGAGCGAACAACACGCAAAGGCATTGTTCGCTCAGAGTACTAATTGGCTCCCCAAACAAGACGATTTTCGCAACTTCTTGGAGCAGTTTAAGGAGTATTGTATCACAGAAGATGCTAATAGTCTATATAAAGAACTTGCTATAGCTTAATCATTGGCTACTCGCAATCCCCTTAGTAATCATCCTGCCTATATACCGATCTAAATCTTCGTTTTTCATCATATTATAGTTTATTAAAGCTTCTTTATCTTTCTTTCTAAGGTTTACTATAGATTTTTGTAAAACAATGACCGAATCTCTATAGCATTCATCTAGGGCCGTTTTATTTTCAAGTAGAGAGAATAGCTTTCTTTTGCTTTGCGTAAAAACATTCTTTTTATCTTTAAGATTTATTTTCTTGTCACTTTTGATCATAAGCGAAAGAGCCACTCTTAAAATATGGAATATCCCGTATCGCCTTACAACAAACAATGCTAGATCCTTTCCAACTTCACGTACCATCTCCTCTCTATTTATATTATTCATCCTTAGATATAACATATATGAGAAAAGATAAGCATCATAATCAATAGTCGCATCAAAAACTGAATTATAGCCTCTTTCGAATGATTCTGAGGGTCGCCCTCTAGCCGCTGAGGGCTTCTTTTCAAATATAGAATAAACTACCTGAAATAACTTTATCATAGTCACTATTCTACTTTTTGGTTTGTGTCTTCTCTTGTAATAGTTCATTCTTCTTTCATAATATAGAGGAAAAGTTGTATATTTTAAAAAATGATCTTCTATACTGCGTTGGATCAATTCGTTTGCATGCAATAAAGCCGGAGGCACTGATGTCTGTGAGTTAGTAGCTTCTATAACGCTATCGAAGATCTCGGGATCCTTAGTTTCTATTATTTTTACAATTATATCTGCTATCTCATCATCTTTCAGCTGATCCATACATTCATACAAGACGTGTGCAGTTTGGCACCCATTAACAATATGAAAATTGGATAATTTTATTGTTTTACCTCGCTGATTACATCTGTCACAGATTATAGTTAATCCATTATTGAGACACCATAAATTCATTCTGTTAGGGCTGTTAACAGTTTCCTTAATTTTTAAATTTACTTTTTTAACTACCCCATAATAGTCTCTAATGTTACCTTCAAAATATTTCTCCTCTAGCTCATTATCTACATTCACAATAAGTTTCAAGAAATCTTTAACCTTGACTAGCCCATAAAAGCCTGCGACTTTTTTGTTATAACTTTCTGAATAAGCATTAACTTCCTTAAATGTCAAAACACCATCATAATTTGACTCGGTAATATATTTATATAAAGAGGGTATCCCTATATATTTAATTTTAGTTCTGCTCAACCCTTCTTTTTTGAGGAAACTCAATAGCTTTTTTTCAATTCCTTGAGTTTTAGAATTAACTTTTTCATCAGTACTTAAAGTTATATATGCGAGTTCTATCTCAATACTATTTGCAGAGCCCATCCTAAAGCAATGCTCCCAAACATTCCTAATCAACGTAGCTTTTCGCTTATAGTCCTCGTTACCTTTAGGCATTGTTTCTAAATCGAAGATCTCCTCAATGCCATTTTTTAATTTCAATAATGCTGTTTCACCAAAACCAGCATCCCTACTAACCTGCACAATCAGTATTTTTATCTTATCTTCAAGCCCAATCTTATCTTCCAGATCATCGTCATCTGCAAGCAATTCTCCGGAGGAAAATACAAATATACCATCAATACCGTAATCATTTGTCCCATCAATTATATTGTCTAGCATGCCTTCGTAGGTAATATTTGCATACTTGAGCAGGTGGTGCATAGAAAAGAAAAGAAACTTCTTGTTTTCCCCTTCTTTTTGAAAATCTGGATAATTTTTGATAAAATTCTTGGCTGTTTTTTCTATCAACATTTTTATAGACACATCAATCTCCTTATGTCAATTGGGGCAGTTCTATTTTTGAAACGCTAGAAGCATCTGCCCTCTTTTTTCTTAAATTAATCGCTATCTTTTTGCATTGTTATTATTTCATTTATTGTATACGGTGGGTCTTTTCTGTGTATTACTGCATGACAATTTGGACACACCGGAATTAAATCCCGAATAGGGTCAAGTTTATATTCCTCGGCAATCGTAGCTAAAGGGCGTAAATGGTGGACGTGAATAAAGTCTTGAAATTTATCGCCATAGGATTTTCCAAAACTAAAGCCACAAACTGAACAACTACAACCATAGTGAGCAATGCACTGCTGTCGAGCTTTTGGATTTCTTTCGTAAGCATTAACAGTAATTGTTCGCTTAGCCCCTTCAGTATATGCTTGTGATTCCAATATTTCCTCGGGAATTAATTGCTTTGATTCCTGATTCTCTAGCTCTACACCATTATACCCATAATCTCTCAAGCGATTCCTAGCCACGCTTAATTCTTCAGCTTCAAATAAATGAATCCAAGGTTCGCGCAGCACTGTTGCTTCAAGTGAAATATCTAATCTACCATTTGCAACTAGCTTCAAAAAGCCCGCTGTCGGTAATTTATTCTTTTTTTCTGGATTTAACCACGCCTTGGCTGCTTGCAGCCCACCATCCTTCCTAATTTTTTGCAGAAAACGCACTGCATTGTATCCAAAAAGTTCTTTACCCTTCTCATAAATCTTTATAGTTTCATAGTGGAACTGCTGTGCAAGCTCATTTTCAACCTTACCTGGTAAACCCTTCTCAGATAATGCTATTAAATTTACAAAATCTTCTTTTGTAATTTTATTCATTCCATATTGATTGAAAAAATGCTCCCAAGTTAATCCTCTGGCTTTCCATTTCCAAGAAAAATGCTCTAGTTCCTTCTTGTATATGCGGTTGTGAAATGGGAATATTTGCTCTAACTTTGCAGACACTCTATCATCTCCAACTATTTTCCCTATTCTACAAGCTCCAAAAAAATAAAATTCTTTAGTTTCAGATGCGTTATCAGGACGACGATAAATAAAAAGATCCCCTTTTTTAACGAGATTATATCTTGATCTAGACCACTCGTATTTAAAAAAATCTATATCTCCGTGTTTACCTCCTCCTTTTGTATCAAAAATGAAATAGTTGGTTTCCGGATTATTTAGCTCTTGATCAAAATGCTCTTTAGACTTCATGTTATTCCCTTTTATAGAATTTTATGTCCTAGTTGCTCTTCGACTTCTTTTAATAGAACACCTAAAAGGTTCTTTCTTTTAACATCACACAAAAACTTAGAAAATTCTAACGATGGCTTGAACAACATCCCAACCTTTTCTTTTCTAGCATTTAACTTTAGGTTTTGTTCAAGCTGACGATGTATTGAAGGAGCACAGAATATGCCTACAACCTTCTTGGAAGGATTCATGCGCTTATACTTTGCAATATGGTCAGGAACTGATGATGCTTCAGAACTATTCCATTGAGCCCTAATACCTCTGAAAGTAGTTAACTCCAAAACAAAAGCATAGTTGTCTATTTCAAAGACTACGTCAGGATAGCCTTCTTTACCGCCCGGAGCAGGCTCACTTATTCCATATTTTCCGTTTTTTCCATACCAAAAAACTTCATCAATCGTACCTTCGTCTTTAAGCAAACTCAGAAGCTCAAAGAAAAGATTTTCAAATCTCCCACCTTTTCGTCTATTATCAAAGTAATTTTTTCCAACTACGTCCAAGATTGTTTTCAGTTTACGAGCATAATCCTTATCAAAACCATCGTATTTATCAGAAAGCATTTCTTCAATTTTCTTTACTGCAGCATCTTTGGTCAATTTCGGTATATGTTTGTGGGTTTTAACATCTATTGCAAAATCCGTTTGGCCTTTTGCGAAAGAAACTTCTTGCTCGTAAACTGCTTTTCCCGTACTTAAATCAAGTGCAACTATTTTATATGGCTCATCTGGAAAAAACGGTGAGCTAAATGAAGTTGTTTTACCAACCAAAGATTCACTGCTAATTATATAGTCACCTTTTATAATCATTACTAAGATTTCCTCATCACCTTTATTCCGAATCACCACATCAAATGGCGGATAAATTCTTTGAGGCCGAGAAAAATACTCCATCCACAAAGTCATATCATCTCTAAAATCATATATATCTACATCTTTAAACTGTTCGATTAATCTACTGGCTTCTTTTTTATCTCGCAATTTAATAGCTGTTAAACTTTTTTTTCTTGTCTTATTAACTTCTACATGGAATCGATCGCATAGACCGGTAGAGCAACATAAATACATATAATATCCGGCTGTAGGGGCCTTAACTAATGTCAACTTGCCCTCATTGGTGCTTTCATAAGCTGATATCTCGGAAAATCGCTGCGCCGGGGTAAGACTTCTGAAATTTTTTATTCTCTCCTTTGCGGCTGGTAATTGGTCTTCTGATTTTGTTTGAAATAAAATATACCCTATTTCCTCTTTATCAAGGTAATCCAATTCCAGCAACAATCGTAATGTCATTCTAAACGGGAAAACTAATACATTCTTACAATCTTTTCTAATCATTGGATTAGTTATTATTAATTTGGACATTTGTTTTTTAAAAATATCGGATGTTTCTATTAGCGCACCATTAGCAGCGTATTCTGCTAATTTTTTGTATTTTTCAACCTTATCTATACCGTGATGCTTAATTAACTCATAGCCAATGTCTGTAACCATTATCTTTGAAGGGCTAGAACTATCATCAATATAAACAAATCCTAGATACTTAGGGACATTTGCTAACAGAGTCCTGACAGATTGATGGGTAATCGCCTTACCAGATTCAGTTAGACCAGCTTTTCCCATTTCTGTTCCAGCCAATTCCTGCTTACCGCTTGACCAAGATTTCATTAAGAATTGTTTCCAAGATAGAAGATAGACCATATAGATTGTCTGATGGACACTACCTCTTTTTGGGATATGCCAAAGCTCTTTTGTTCTAGTAAGTTTAGCCATTTGCCTTCACCAAGTCTAACACCCAATCTTTTTTAATTAACCCACCTCTACCGGAACGAGGAATTCGCAAGTATCTATTTTTTATTAAATAAGAAAACATATTTTCAAGTTGAAACCCATTTTTCTTTGCAATATCAATAAAAATGTCATGAGTTGGAACCTCAACGCCTCGAATCATACTGTCTCCAACCACCACCACATAATGCCCTTTAGGTTTCAAGAGTTTTTTAACCTCAGCAAAATTGCTTGCCATGTCCATAAAAAACTTATATACAACATACGCACGTTTCTTATCTGCCTTAGCAATCTTGTGTAAAATAGAATCAAGTATTTTAAACCCTGTATCCTTAAACCCCTTTTGGTACTCTTTCAACCCAACGGTTTCTGTTCCTATTTGACGTCGTTTTACATCAACAATATTTGAGTCTCCATAGAAATCCAACCACGCATTTTCTAATCGTAGCGATCGAACATAGTCAAAGGCATTGATATAAGGTGGTGAAGTTACAGCAAGAGCAACCTTGCCTTTGTATTTATCGATATTTAAATTTCTTGCGTCCTCGGAAATTACATTCACTTTTCCTAGATTATATTGCATATAATCTGTTATGCTCTTTATGTAGCTCTCCTTGGCTTTCAAAAACTCACGCTTAACATCACTTGGCTCTTTTTTAATTCTTGTTGAAACATAGGGCTTAGGAGAAGCGTCATCTGCATACGAACACTTCTTTATTACAGAAGCAAAACAAACTAATAAAAAATTGTAAATCTTTTTATCTTTGGTATCACCATATACTTGTTCTATAGACGCCTTTAGATTTGAAAGGGCCTTGATATTTTCCTTAGGAAACCAATGCTTTATATTATGCAGATCAGGTTGGAATCCATTATCTTTTGTTGGCTTAAAAAGAATATTGTCTATTTCTTTTAAATATCTTATCTGCTTCAAATTAAGTTTCTGTGTTTTGGTTTTGCACAGAAGCTGACTTAATTTATCGAAATCAACACCTAGCCCGTTTCTTTCTTGCAGAACTGACTCTACAAGAGATGTGCCAGACCCTGCGAAAGGGTCTAGAACAAGTTGGCCGGGCTTAGTATATTTTAAAATCGCCCACCGGGGTACTTGAGGAATGAATTTACAAGGGTATTTAAAATAGCCATGCGTAAAATACCCAACATTAGTCGTTGCAAATTCTATAGTAGAGTTAAAATCAACCTCTTCGGATAATTCTTTTACAGTAATTATGCGCTCACTCATTTCGTCAAAATCACCAGACTTTCTCTAACATAATCGATCGACCTGTTTAATTTTTTATACTGCTGGGAACTTGTTTCATTCTTTCGGGCTTCTATTTTTGATCCATTTTCTGGGTCCGGGACAACACTTCTTGCTGCTAAGCATTCAGGTAACGAGTCTATAGGTTTTGAGCTAAACCCATTCAGTGCTTTTATGATTAATGCAAAGACTAATAACTATACGAAAAATGAAATCAATGAACTAAAATCATTTAGCGTGCCTAGCTATAGACCTATCAAAGACGTTTACATGAAATATGAATTAAGGATTATTGAAAAGTTGTTTGATAGGCACAAACTAGAGAAGATAGAGTTGTTGAGACAAAAGATTAAACA
>JBHPDT010000100.1:0-7149 GCA_042577545.1 Candidatus Omnitrophota bacterium
AAAACAACTAACTTCCTTACCTTAAGGGGGGTACGATCTATCTTACCATTTCTATTAATGCTAGAGAATGGTTCTTGACCTTATAGATGCTAGCACGTATAATATAGAAAAAGTAATGGAGGTGTATATGCTACGTGCTAGTTTAAAGATATTTCTTTGTTCGTGTTTGGTCTTATCTTTATTCAGACCAGATTTAATCAGAGCTGAAGACGAGAAAGACAAAGGAGATCTTACCGGATTAGACATCGCCAACAAATCTAATGATCGCTATGTTGCGCATGATGAGGCTACAGAGCTTTGGATGCTATTGATAAATAATCGTAACGAGATACGTAAACGAAGGTTTATGCGTTTTCGAAAAGATTTTAAAGGGCATAAGCGAGTATTTATGAAATTTTTGTATCCGGAAGATGTCCGTAATACGGGAATCCTTAATGTAGAGAGGCCTAAAGAGAAGTATGACAACCAGTTTCTTTATTTACCAGCCATTCGAAAACTTCGCAGGATGAGTAGCGCGGATAAATCGCAGCGCTGGGTAGGTTCAGATTTTTTCTATGAGGATATGCAAGAAGTGAAGATGAACCAATGGACATTCAACAGGCTTCCCGATGAGATATATAATGACGTTGATTGCTTTGTCGTAGAGTGGATGCCTAAGCCAGATGGTGATACCGTATATGGTAAGCAGATTTACTGGTATGGTAAAGATGATTATGGCCCTAGGAGGATAGACTATTACGATAAGAAGCTTAAGCTTTGGAAAAGAGTTCATTCTAGCGACACCGAGATTCTTCAGGGTGTCTGGACCCCATGGAAGATTATAATGGAAGATTTTCAAGCTAAGCACAGGACAGAAGTTTATAGACGCTGGATGTTTTATGATACCAATGTTCCTGACGGATATTTTACATCTAGAAGTATTCAAAAGAAGGTCTCCACCTATGATCACCCCCCAGGTTTATGGGATATCATTGAAAGCCCTGGGAAATATGATGATACAGTAGCTCAGATTACTGGGAAATAGTTAAACACCCCATGTTTTTATTTGTGTATTATTCTATTATTTCAATCCTGGTTATTTTTGGATTGTACCGTTACTTTCAGATCTATCTTTATTTCAAGAACAGATCTTTGGTTAATATCCCAATTAAGCAGTTTACATCATTCCCACACGTCACAATCCAGCTTCCTATATATAATGAATCCAGAGTAGTTAAGCGCCTGATCAAGTCGGTCTGCGCGATTGATTACCCGAAGGACTGTTTGCAGATCCAGATACTCGATGATTCTACAGACGTGACGCCAGAGATTGTTAATACAATAATAGAGCAATATAAGGCCAAAGGTTTTAAGATTGAGCATCGGATAAGAGGCAGACGTTACGGTTTTAAGGCAGGGGCCTTGGCTGAGGGCTTAAAGACAGCAACAGGAGAATATGTAGCTATCTTTGACGCCGATTTCCTTCCATATCCGGAGTTCTTAAAAGAGACCTTGAAGTTTTTTACGGAAGATAGCATTGGGATGGTGCAAACACCCTGGGACCATATAAATCGCGATTACTCATTTCTTACAAAAGCGCAAGCCATGTTTCTGGATACCCATTTTTCAATTGAGCAGGTTGTTCGTCATGCTTCCGGAAGGTTTTTTAATTTTAATGGAACAGCTGGAGTATGGCGAAGACGATGCATTAAAGAGAGCGGTGGCTGGCAGGCTGATACACTTGCGGAAGACTTGGATTTAAGTTATCGCGCGCAACTGAATGGCTGGAAATTCATCTATCATAATAAAAAGCTTTCAAAGGCTGAGCTCCCCATTCAGATGAATTCTTTTAAGAATCAGCAGAAGCGCTGGATAGTAGGCACGCTGCAAGTTGCGAAAAAATTATTAGCAGAAGTGTTGCTAAGTTCAAATCCAATTAAAGTTAAAGTTGATGCCTTTTTTCATCTAACAAGTTATCTGATATATTTAGTGAGCCTAGTTGCCAGTGTCTTGGTCGTGCCATCTATCTTATTAAGGCTGAATACGAGATTGTCCGGCAGTATTTTTATCGATCTATGCTTGTTTATGGTTCTAACTGTTTCGGTCTTCATATATCACTTATCTGCTCAATATGCGTGCGGGAATAGAAAGTTTTTTAAAAATGTCGGTTATAATATTCTTTTAGTAGCCTTTTCTATGGGGATGTCAATAAGCAACTCAGCAGCAATAATTGAGACATTTGTAAGTAGAAAATTTGTTTTTTATCGAACCCCTAAGTTAGGAGAGATAAAAAGTAGGTCGCTTAATAAAGAACGGAGAATCTTGCAGTTATTGAGGTTAATGCCCTGTCTTGAGATATTGCTGGGGATATATTTTATGATTGCATTTAATTTTGCCTTAGCGCATAGTATGTATGAAAGTCTCGCATTTCTGGGGATATTTTCAATAGGTTTTTTCTACGTTGGTATACTTTCTATATATGATTATCGCGAGACAAGAGTTCCCCTTGCTTTGAAAAAGTGAAAACCCTTCCTGCAGCAATTAACTACCAATAAAAGATAAAATGGTAAGTATACGAGTAGTTTAACTTGTGTATTCTCTTCCCAAGCGCCTTGGTAATAGTATTGCGTAAGGATAGAGTAGCTGAATGCCACCGTGAATGTAAACGTAAGCCACGCAGTATTTTGGTAAATACAAATAAATGGAATAATCCAGAGCAGATACCAAGGATGCACTACTGGCGAGAGGACCAGGATTAGCCCCAACATAAGATAGCATGATTTCAGGAGATCTACTTTTTTCAAGCTTAAATAGATTAGCAGGCTTAACGCCAGGACTGTCAAAACAATCTTAGATGCAACATATGATCCTGTAATAGATAAGATCACGCTGAATACAGATCCGTTAAATTCCCACAAGCCAAAGAAATAGCTTAAACCAGCAAGTATATTTTTCCATTCCTTAATAAATGGCAGATAACAGATGATTGCAAAAATAATAGCACAAAAAGTTTTCTTACGACCTATTCTAAGCGAAAGTAAAGCAAGTAGAGGAAGCGTGATAAGCTTTGCCAATATGGATACAACCATTGCTAGGGAGCTTTGAAGGTTCTCTTTTTTGTAATAAAGGAGAAGTGCAAGTATTAGCCAGAATATCGCAAAGGGTTCAAGGTGTCCGCTTCCAGCGACCTCAATTACTACAAGCGGATTCCATGCGTATATTACGATATTATGAGGCTCTTTTTTAAGAGCTTTTAGCAGAAGATAGAGAAGAAAGATAGTTCCTATGTCAAAAATAACAAAGATGAATTTCATCATACTCACAGTCGGCTTTAACTTATATGTGATCATGAATATTAATTGAGTAATCGGAGGGTATATGCTAATGCAGTCCTTGTGGTCCATTTGTGAATAAATCTTATCCTGCATATGTAAAAGCTCTGTCGAATCGGGCCTAATATAAGGATCAATTCCGCTGGATGTTAGCTTACCATCCCAAAGGTAGCGATATATGTCATTAGATAGAGTTGGAGCTGAGGGCAGTAAAAATATTCTGAATGAGATAGCGAATCCAACGAGTAAAATTATTGTCTGTTTTTTGAATTTATCTTGCTTTTGAGCTAATAGTAGGGTAATAATATATATTAAGAACAGAAGTGTGTATACTATAAGAAACTGTGGTATATTAGCACGTAGATCTTTTTGAATTGCGAGAAATCTATAGCAAGCTATTGAGCCCAGGCCAGCAATCGGTATAAAAAATAGGGACAGATACTTTTTTATCATTAACGACAGTATATAATTTAATCCTAAAATAGTCAATATTATGATAGAGAAAACTAAATCAAAAATTACTTATTTGTTATCTGCAGCATCGGTCTTTCTGCTCGTATATGTTATCTATGCGATAAAAGGCCATATGTGGCCCGTTTACTATATTCCGTATGAGAGATTCTATCTCTTTAATTTATCTCCGGGTTTTTTGTACGCCATTTTATATACGACCCTGCTTGTAATATTTGGAATCCCTGCCTATAGACGCTGGTCGAAGGATCCTTACCAGCGATGGAGATACAGATCGTTTTTTTTCTTTCAGCTGGTATTCTTTTTTATTATACCTGAGATTATATTCCAATTTGTCCTTAAGGATCCCGATTTTAGACGTACATATCAGTGGGTTTATGCCTGGCCGCTCTCCTGGAATGCCTTCTTCGATAATCCGCCAAAGCTATACGCGATTTGGGGAATTATTTTAAGTTTTTTTGTGATTCCGGTCTTTGTTAGGTTTCACGGGGTCCGTTATTGCAGTTGGATCTGTGGCTGTGGAGCCTTAGCTGAGACACTTGGAGATCGCTGGCGACATCTTGCACCAAAAGGGAAGAGGGCGCAGCGGCTGGAATGGATGGGCACACCTATCTTGGTAGTTGCTATAATTATTGCTATAGGAGTGCTCTTTAGAGGCCCCTTATTCGGCGTAGCTAGAAGATGGTATAGCTGGATAGTGGATATATGGCTTGTCGGAATTATTCCAATGGCACTATATCCGTTTATGGGTGGCAAGATCTGGTGTAGGTATTGGTGCCCGCTCTCTCGGGCGATGCATCTATTGAGTAAATGGTATGGCAAGCTGAAGATCGCAGCTAATAATGATTGCATTCAGTGCGGCGCTTGTAATAAGAATTGTCAGGTCGGTGTCGATGTGATGGGATTTGCTAAAGAGGGAAAGAGCTTTTCCAATAAGGAGACTGCGTGCATAGGGTGCGGCATATGTATAACTGTCTGCCCAAAGGATGTTTTAAAATTTTCCAGGTGAGGGTTTTATGTTAGGCGAGGCAGTTCTTAAGAAAAATTATCCAAATAGGAAATTTTCACCCTTTATAGAAACAAATTTTATCAAGGTTAATGGTATTAATACAAGGTATGGCATAAAGGGAGAGGGGGCCCCTATCCTTTTTTTGCATGGTTTTCCAGAGAATTTGCAGACCTGGCGTCACTACTTTGGGATCCTTTCAGATAGTTTTAAAACAATAGCGCTAGATCTAAAAGGTTTTGGCTATACTGATAAGCCAGATTGTGATTATACGCTTTGGAATATGGTCGATTTTGTTAAGGGTTTCATGGATGCGCTTGAAATAGAGAAGTTTAATCTAGCTGGTTCGGATATTGGTATGGCAATTGCGGCAGCGTATGCGCATAAATATTCTGCTCATATAGATAAGCTTATACTTATGGCAGGTTCGGTTTACGGAGAGGGGTTTCTTGGGCCTGAGGTGACTCTTTTATCAAAAAAACCTCTAGGTGAGATAATTATGGGTCTTTCAGGCTCATTTGGCATAAAGATGGGGCTTGAGAAAGGTTTCTATGGTAAGGACTTTATATCGGAGGAGCTCTTTAAGGAATACTACACCCCTTATAAGGAATTTAGAACGAAAAAGATAACATTAGATTTTATGAGATCATTTGCGACCGCAAAACCAGATATGTCTAAAGAGATAACGAATCTTCAGCCTGATACTCTGATATTGTGGGCCCAATACGAGAAGTTTTTTACCATGGATGTCGCAAAGTGGCTAAATAGAGATATTAAGAATTCAAGGCTGGAGATTGTTCCTGATTGTGGCCATTTTATTCAGGAGGAGAAGCCGCTAGAGTCGGCGGATATAATACGAAATTTTATTAGTAAGTAGGGAAGGCAGATTATGTGAGCTCGTAGATACGTTCCATGATATAATCTGTCTTTTTAGCAAGTAGATCTCTATCTTTAAGCTGTTCTTGATTTACTATGTCGAATGAAAAAGGCTCACCGATTCTTAGAGTAATCGTATGCCATGGTTTATATCTACATGATTTAGGAGGCAATACTTTATCAGCGCCGCTTATTCCTATGGGTAGTATCGGTAGACCTGTTGAGAGAGCTAAGATCGCGGTTCCATAGCCTGGTTTTTTCTTTGTTTTAACCTTTCGCGGAGGACACCACTTTTCACCGCCCTTTGGGAATATTACAACCCACCTGCCATCCTCAAGATCAGCCTTGGCTTTAGCAACACTTCCGTTTACAATTATGCACTTAAAGAGCCAAAAACACCACTGAAGATACCATAATTTAGAATTATACTTTGATACGATCCAGCTTGTTCTAATAAGGTGGTCATGGAAGGCTCTGGCAATTACAGCTATATCAAGAGCGCTTGAATGATTGGCCGCGATGATAATACCGCTTTCATGCGGGATTTTCTTAAAGTTTTCCTGGCCCGCTATGGCTACAGATATCATGAGATGGGTATCCACGACACCTTTTAGCATGTAATATATTATTTTTAAAATAAATATTTTAAGTTTTTTTAGCACTGTGCTTCCATATAGCTGTTTTCACTCATATATAATTATATGGGAAATAGATTAAAATGCAAGGTTATAAGTCGTGCTTTACTAATTTTATTGAAAAGCGTGCGCTGTTAACGTATGATACGTGTATGATAGAGGATGAATATGGATATATATAATACAATTCTAAAACGAAGGTCGATAAGGAATTTTAAGAGCAGAAGAGTTTCTGTAAAAGAACTCAAATGCATGGTAAATGCTGCTAGGCTAGCTCCTTCTACCGCAAACACCCAGACACTTGAGTTTATGATCATATCTTCAAAGCACTTATGTGATAAGCTATTTCGACATCTTAAATGGGCGGGATATATAGCGCCTCTTGGCGGCCCAAAGCAAGGGTGCGAACCAACTGCTTATATAATTATTCTGGTAAACAAGAAGAAGATAACTAATTCTGTGCTTAATGTGGCTAAAGACATAAGCGTTGTTGGGCGTGATGTGGGTGCAGCAACTATGAGCATTATATTATATGCAGAGTCTAAAGGCATCGCCAGTTGTTGGCTTGGAGCTATTGATAAGCCGGGTATTAAGAAGACATTTTCGATTCCCAAGAACCTGGAAGTAGATTCTGTGGTAGCCTTAGGCTATCCAAAGATGGCATCAAAGGTAGCTAAGTTCAAGGGCTCAGTCAAATACTATCTAGATGGTAAGGGCACACTCCATGTGCCAAAACGACCCCTCAAAGACGTTCTCCACATAAATCGGATCTAGGTCTCAATGTCATTCCCATTTAAGTTATCCACAATTGTAGCGCACCCTTAAGGGTGCGCTACAATTGTGGATAACT
>JBHPDT010000101.1:0-6963 GCA_042577545.1 Candidatus Omnitrophota bacterium
TCTTATGAGAGTGGCGAGTGGAAATCCAAGCTAAGTGGTGCTGGCTCAATAAAGAAATACATCAAATATGCGAAAGCGACACTAAAAAAAGATAAACGCATAAATATCAGAGTTTCCGCGCGCGATCTTGAAGGCATACAAAAGAGGGCGGTCGATGAAGGTTTGCCTTATCAGACGTTTATCGCGAGTATTTTGCATAAATTTGTTACTGGCCGCTTGAGGGAGACAGGTTAAGCCTCTAATTGCATGGACAAGGTCGATATTCTTATAATAGGTGCTGGGGTTGTTGGGCTTTCAATCGCAAGGGAGTTGGCTGATAAAGGTGATCTGCTTGTAGTTGAGAAACATGAGTCCTTTGGCAAGGAGACCTCAAGTCGCAATAGTGAGATAATCCATGCCGGCATATATTATGAACCTGGCTCATTAAAGGCCAGGTTTTGTATTGAGGGGAGAAGGCTGCTGTATGAGTTTTGCCAAGAAAACAACATCGCTCATAAGCGATTAGGTAAGCTCATCGTCGCTACAGATGATTCTGAGATCAAGAGGCTAGAAACTTTATTTGAGAATGGTAAAGGATGCGGCGTTGATGATCTTAAGATGATCGATGCTGATGAGATTAAGAGACTTGAACCCAATATCTCAGCTATCGCTGCTATATATTCACCTTCAACAGGCATATTAGATACCCATCAATTTATGAAACAATTAGAGTCGCACGCTAAGGGCGAAGGCGTAACATTTGCTTATAATTGTGAAGTTATCGGCTTTAAGAAAAATTCATCAGGATATGCGGTTGCGATATCTGATATTGATGGAGAGAGACTAGACATAGAAGCAAAGGTGGTAATAAACTGCGCTGGATTAGACTCAGATAAAATAGCTCAGATGGCAGGCATTGATATAGATAAAGAGGGATATAAGTTATATCCTAACAAGGGTGAGTATTTTCGATTATCAAATGCGAAGGCGAAACTCATAAACCATCTTATATATCCTACGCCTACGCAGACCAGCTTGGGGATTCATACTGTTTCAGATCTTGGAGGGCAGATCCGTTTAGGCCCAAGCTCCTTCTATGTTGATGAGATAGATTATGATGTGGACCCAAAGAATAGTACAAATTTTTTTAATGGCGCCAAGAAATTCTTGCCCTTCCTGGAAGAAGAAGACCTCTCTGTTGATACTGCAGGTATCAGACCCAAACTCCAGGCTCCGGGTTCTCCGTCGAGAGATTTTATAATTCAAGATGAAGCGGGCAAAGACCTCCCCGGATTTATAAACCTGGTTGGTATTGAGAGCCCGGGGCTTACCGCAACATTATCTATTGCAAAATATATTGCTACTATGGTATAATATGCTCCCAATGAAGCTAGTTTCTTGGGGTTTGCAGTAATCCTACCTAGAAACGGTTTTTAATACTAATACATATGTAATCCATATACTAAGGATACGTGTTTTTATGAAGCAAAGAGCGATGATTGCTTTGGAGGATGGCACTATTTTTAATGGCTATTCCTTCGGCGCTTCTGGTGAGAGAACCGGAGAGATTGTCTTCAACACATCCTTAATGGGTTATCAGGAGATCCTCACAGACCCCTCCTATAAAGGTCAGATAGTAACAATGACCTATCCGCTTATCGGTAACTACGGAATCAATCCAGAAGATGTTGAATCAAGAAAGCCTTTTGTTGAGGGCTTTGTAGTTAAAGAGGCGTCCAAGATTGCCAGTAACTGGCGTTCTACCCAGACCTTGGGTGAATACCTTAAAGAGAATAATGTAACCGGTATAGAAGGCGTAGATACGCGCGCATTGACCAGGCATATAAGACTCGAGGGCGCGATGAAGTCTATCTTATCTACCACTGACCTAGATCCAAAGAGCCTGGTCAAAAAAGCAAAGGCCTCTATTGGACTTGTCGGCCAGGATATGGTAAAAGAGGTTACCTCTGATGGGCCTATCGAATGGTCAAAAGAAGGTAAGCGCAAGGTAGTGGTTTTGGATTGTGGTGTAAAATTAAATATACTGCGTATACTTGCTGAAAAAGAATGCAAGGTTCTGGTAATGCCTTCAGCAACTAGCGCTGACGATATGCTTGCTCAAAAACCAGATGGTATTTTGATCTCAAATGGTCCTGGTGATCCTGAAGGTGTCCCATATGTTGTCAAGACAGCAAAGAGACTTCTTGGAAAGGTCCCGATATTTGGTATATGCCTTGGCCAGCAGATGCTCGGACTTGCAATGGGAGCAAAGACCTATAAACTAAAGTTTGGTCACCATGGTGGAAATCACCCGGTTAAGGATCTTCGCACAGGAAAGATAGCTATTACTGTGCAGAATCACGGTTTTTGTGTGGATATAGATTCACTTAACAAGGATGATATTGAGATTACGCATATGAACTTAAATGACGGTACCCTGGAAGGAATAAAGCACAAGAAGATGCCGATCTTTTCAGTGCAGTTTCATCCTGAGTACGCGCCAGGTCCACGAGATGCGAGTTATTTATTTGATGAGTTTGTGGAGATGATGGAGAGGGGACGATAGTAGATGCGATACTTAGTTACCAGCAACCAGTTGCCAGCCTGTCCCGAGCGGAGTCGAGGGGAAACCAGAAGATACCAGATACCAGTAAAAACCAATCTGGTTACTGGTTACTGGTTTCTGGTTACTTTTGAATACAAGGGCCCCCATGCCTAAACGAACAGACATAAAAAAGATATTGATCATCGGATCAGGGCCGATCGTAATTAGCCAGGCTTGCGAATTCGATTATTCCGGTACTCAGGCTTGCAAGGCCTTAAAGGAAGAGGGCTTTGAGGTCGTGCTGCTTAATTCTAATCCCGCGACTATTATGACAGATCCAGAGATTGCGGACGCTACCTATATTGAGCCTATTACGCCTGAGGTACTTGAGAAGATAATTGAAAAAGAGAGACCTGATGCTTTACTTCCCACACTTGGTGGTCAGACAGGATTGAATACAGCGGTTAAGGCCTATGAGGCTGGTATCATCGATAAGTATAATGTGAAGATGATCGGCGCAAACTATGACGCGATCAAGAAGGCTGAAGATCGGGATAGCTTTAAGAAGGCCATGGAAAAGATAGGCCTTGATCTCCCAAAGAGCGCTTTAGCGCATAATATGGATGAGGCAAAGAAGGCCTTAAAAGATATAGGTCTACCCATTATTATAAGACCCAGTTTTACATTGGGTGGTACTGGCGGTGGAGTTGCTGAAACTGAGGAGGAGTTTTTTAGTATAGTTACTCTTGGGCTTAAGAATTCTATGACTAGTGAGGTATTGATAGAGGAGTCTATTGTTGGGTGGAAAGAGTATGAGCTTGAGGTGATGAGGGACTATAAAGACAATGTTGTAATTGTCTGCTCTATTGAAAACTTTGATGCCATGGGCATCCATACAGGTGACTCGATTACAGTTGCTCCCGCGCAGACACTTACTGACAGAGAGTATCAGAATATGCGCGATGCCTCAATAGCTATAATACGCGAGATAGGTGTTGAGACCGGTGGATCGAATATTCAGTTTGCTGTGAATCCAAAAGATGGTCGCATGGTAATAATTGAGATGAATCCCCGTGTTTCGCGTTCCTCAGCCTTAGCTTCAAAAGCAACAGGTTTTCCTATTGCAAAGTTCGCGGCAAAACTCGCGGTCGGATATAGCCTAGATGAGATAAGGAATGATATCACACAGGAGACACCTGCTTCATTTGAACCTACCATAGATTATTGTGTAGTCAAAATTCCAAGATTTACTTTTGAAAAATTCCCAGAGGCCAAAGATGTTTTAGGCATATCCATGAAATCCGTTGGTGAGACAATGGCTATCGGACGTACATTCAAAGAAGCTCTTCAAAAAGGTTTAAGAGGTTTGGAGATCGGTCATATCGGACTTGATAATAAGTACAATTATCAGGATATATCAGATGAGAAGATGCATATCAGATTAAAGGAACCCAATGCATCAAGAATATTCTATATAAAATACGCGCTTCAAAAGGGTATGTCCTTAGACGAGTTATATAAGATCACATATATCGATCCATGGTTCTTATCAAATATGAAAGACATCGTCGATTTAGAGAATGAATTGGTTGCGAACACCGTAAACCGTAAACCGAACACCGAACTTTTGCTTCAAGCGAAACAATACGGTTTCAGCGACCGACAGATAGCGCAGTTCATGAATTCAGATGAAGTATCTGTGAGAAAGTTGCGTAAGAAACAAGGCATTGAAGCAACCTATAAGTTGGTAGATACCTGCGCTGCTGAGTTTGAGGCATATACGCCTTATTACTATTCTACATATGAAGTAGAAGATGAGACTAGAAAATCTGATCTAAAAAAAATAATGATACTTGGTGGTGGTCCAAATAGAATTGGACAGGGAATAGAGTTTGATTATTGCTGCTGCCATGCCGCGTTTGCGTTAAAGGAACTTGATTTTGAAACTATAATGGTAAATTCAAATCCCGAGACCGTGTCAACAGATTATGATACATCTGATAAGCTCTATTTTGAGCCTTTGACATTTGAGGATGTGATGAATATTGTTGATAAGGAGAAGCCTCATGGAATAATTGTTCAGTTCGGTGGACAGACCCCTCTAAATCTTGCAAGGCAGCTTGAAGATGCAGGCGCTCCTATCATAGGAACATCAGTCAAATCCATAGATGAGGCAGAGGATAGAGATAAGTTCTCCAAGCTTATTAAGAAGCTTAAGATAAATCAGCCACCGAATGGATCAGCAACATCAAAAGAAGAGGCTGTGGATATTGCTAAGAGAATAGGCTATCCCGTACTTGTAAGGCCCTCTTATGTCTTAGGCGGAAGATCTATGAAGATCGTATATAACGACGGTGATCTCAATGAGTTTATCAAAGAAGCAAAAGATACATCTAAAGAACACCCTATACTGATCGATAAGTTTTTAGAAGGCGCTGTTGAGGTAGATGTTGACGCTGTCTCTGATGATAAGATGACAGTTATCGGTGGCATTATGGAGCATATTGAGGAGGCTGGTATTCATTCAGGAGATTCGGCTTGCGTTCTTCCTCCGCATACCTTGAGTGACGATATCATAGAGACTATTCGTAAACATACAAAGTCAATAGCGAAGGCATTAAAGGTAAAAGGGCTTTTGAATATTCAATTTGCCGTAAGAGATGATACTGTCTACGTGCTTGAGGTAAATCCAAGGGCATCACGAACTACCCCCTTTGTAAGCAAGGCTACAGGCGTGCCTCTTGCAAAGATAGCAGCCAAGATCATGGCGGGAAAGACCTTAGAGGAGTTAGGTTTTACAGAGGAGATAAAAGTAGAACATTTTTCAGTAAAGGAATCAGTTCTTCCGTTTTCGAGATTTTCAGGGGTAGATATCTTGCTTGGCCCTGAGATGAAGTCCACAGGTGAGGTTATGGGGATCGATTCATCATTTGGTTTAGCGTTTTATAAATCTCAGGTAGCTGCTGGCTGTGAATTACCACAGGGCGGCAATACGTTTATTAGCGTAAAGAATGATGATAAGAGGTATATTGTGTTTCTTGCCAAGAAGTTGGTTGATTTAGGTTTTAAGATCATCTCGACACAAGGTACCGCAAAGGTATTAAAGTCAAATAATATTAAAAGCAAGGTAGTAGGCAAGATCGGTGAAGGTAAGAACGACCTCCTTGATCTTATTAAGAAGGGTGAGATAGGCTTGATCATCAATACACCTTCTGGAGCAAGGGGGCAATCTGATATGAGACCTATGCGAAACGCCGCCCTTATGCATGGTATCCCCTGCATAACGACAATAGAGGGCGCACAGGCGGCGGTAAATGGTATTGAATCCGTGCTTAATGGAGAGCTCGGTGTAAAATCTATACAGGAGTATATAAGCACAAAGGAGAGTTGCTATGCCTCGAAGAAATGATATAAAGAAAGTTTTGATCATCGGTTCCGGACCCATAATAATAGGCCAGGCTTGTGAGTTCGATTATTCTGGCACGCAGGCGTGTAAGGCCTTAAAGGAAGAAGGATATGAGGTTGTTCTTGTTAACTCTAATCCCGCTACAATTATGACAGATCCTGAGATGGCGGATAAGACCTATATTGAGCCATTGACAGTTGAGAGTATTGAGAAGATCATTGAGATAGAGAAGCCTGATGGATTGTTGTCAAATCTTGGTGGACAGACCGGACTAAATCTTTCATCAAGTCTATATAAGAAAGGTATATTAAAGAAGCATGGTGTTGAGATCATCGGTGTAAAAGCTGACGCTATTGAGCGAGGTGAGGATAGAATTATTTTTAAGGAGACGATGAATAAGCTTGGTATCGAGATGGCAAAATCCGAACCATGTTATTCGGTCCAAGAGGCTGAGAAGATAGCTCAGGAGTTGGGTTATCCTGTTGTGCTTAGACCAGCATATACCATGGGGGGCACGGGTGGCGGCGTAGCTTATAATATTGAGGATCTTAGAACCATAGTGAGTCGTGGACTTGCTGTAAGCTTAATTAACCAAGTGCTTGTTGAGGAGTCTGTTGTAGGCTGGGAAGAGCTTGAGCTTGAAGTTGTAAGAGATAACAAGGGTAAAAAGATCACAGTCTGTTTTATTGAGAATATAGACGCGATGGGTGTTCATACTGGAGATAGTTTCTGCGCGGCGCCAATGCTTACAGTTCCCACGGAGTTACAGAAACGCATGCAGGATATATCATATAAGATAGTAGATGCTATAGGTGTTATAGGCGGAACCAATGTGCAATTTGCGCATGATCTTAAGAGTGATAGACTTATCGTAATTGAGATCAATCCAAGAACTTCGCGTTCATCAGCATTAGCGTCAAAGGCAACAGGATTTCCAATAGCGCGTATCTCAACTAAACTTGCCGCGGGTATTAATATGGATGAGATGCCCTTGGATTTACCTCAAGCACGTAGACAGTATCATCTCTTACGG
>JBHPDT010000102.1:0-6872 GCA_042577545.1 Candidatus Omnitrophota bacterium
GAGTATGATCTGGCTTTTGCTAAGAGACTAGATGCGTTTCTAGCTTTATATGCAGCAGGCCCAGGGTCTTTTTTTGATGAGCATCGAATTGAATTACCTGAGGACCTTGAGATAGCAAAAGGGGCCATGATACATGCTGCTAAGAGAGCTAAAGATTGGGATCTGGCACTTGACATAGTGAATGATACTCGTTTTACAAAGAACGCAAGCGCAGGAGAGGTCGGAGAATCTTGGGCATCTGAAACTGGCGGATGGAGGAGGCCAAAACTTTTAGATCTTAAACGTGAGACAAACGAACCTGCTTCATCGACGTTCGTACATGTTGCAGAAGCCCTAACCTATGTCAGAGAGGTTGTGCGAAGATATTGTTTGGAAAAGAGAATAGATTTTAATCCTGAAAATGTTATAATTTCTTCTATAACTAATGCCGACATCCGAGCTGGCGCAGGCTCATTTGTTAAACGTGTCAATAAAAAATTCTACCGAACAGCTATGATTTTTGCAGACCGTAACGATGGTAATAAAGTAAAATTAAAGCTTGATCAAGAGTTTGTTGAACGAATAATGTGGTATCGAGATGTGTATATAAGTCTCCATGAGCCTCAAGGAAGTAGAACGGGCGTTAGAGTGCTAGACCTTGCTCAAACTCTTATATATAGGACCGTAATACATGAGATAGGAAAACACGCCGCAAGGGGCAAGGAAGACGTTAAGCGTATTAGAGGTATAAAGAAGAGCGAGGGTTTTGCTGAATCAGTCAGTTCTGGACTTGCTGTTTATAATCAGGGCGCACGACTCTTTGACAGGATATTTTATGAGGAAGGCATAGTTGATCGAGCTGATTTTGAGAAAGCGCTTAGAAGGTATTTGGATATAAATCCACAACTCTATACGTATATAAGAAGAAGATCTATTGAGAGGGCAGCACTATTGTGGTATGACGCTCTTATGAACATTAAATCGGATGAGATAGAGAGATATAGAAACAAGAGGCGATATATTAATGTCTGGGGACCTATGCCTGACGATACAAAACCTGGAAAAGCAGCTTTTGACACTGGTCACCATGATGAGGAGGAGACTGCGGAGACCCCATTTGTAGTATCGGAATTGCCTTTAGTTCACATGACTCCTGCAGGTGAGTTTGGATTAGAACTGGAAAGGGTAACAGTGGCTGCTAATGCGACAATGCTTTTCGAGGCATGGGGCAAAGGTGAGGCATCAAGAGATGATGTGCTTGCAATGGTTCGTGATTGTGAGATGCTGGGTGGACATGATATCTATCAGAGCTTGTTAGGGCTTAGACAGCTTGCTCATCTTGGAGAAGATAACCAGTTGGAAGGCGCAGCAGAGGGCGCAATGAAACTTGCGCACGCAAGGGACCTCCTTGAATACGCAAAGACAAGGACCTTACCAGACCCAGGCAAGGCAGCGGTGGTTGGGGAGCTTTTATCATTAATAGTACAGGATATACGAAGGGATGAAGCAGAGCAGCTTCTGCTGGAGCATCTAGCCATATATACTGACCAACATTTTTTAGAAACAGGAGCAGCGGAAGTTCTGGCTAATGCGCTCAACCCACGTATGGCTATAAGGCTAGAGCAGGTAGCGCTTGAAGATGAAAAACTTAGGCAGCTAATAGGCGAGGTAATCCCATTGCTATCATTATATAGCGGTAGCCCGATTATTTTACTTCCACAGCCAGATGTAGTTAGAGTTTCGTCAGTAAGTAGAGCAGACTCTGTAACAGTTAAGTTAATAGACACGCAAGCTTAACCAATAGCCAATAAATAGTAACGTTTTCCATCTTATTCAGCCTCACTGCCGACAGGCAGGGAGGGATAGTGTTCTTAAATCAATAAGGACAGTGTACCCCCGCATACATGCAGAGCATACCCAGATATCACTTCAACCCAAGTTAACATAATCTGGCAATTTTTCTTGATTATCCTTTACCAAAGTGATAAACTACTATAATCTATTAGGGGTATATATTCATGTTGATTTTGCATATCTGTTTATTATCTATAGGTATTTTAAGTTTAATATATAGTCTAATATCACTTATTACTCCCAAAAAGAGTATTTCGATATTTCAATCCTGGTGTAGATTTCTAAATTGGAGAGTAGAGCCGATCGATTTTAAGAAAGAGGTAAGAAAATACCAG
Source organism: Candidatus Omnitrophota bacterium (assembly GCA_042577545.1). Taxonomy (GTDB): domain Bacteria; phylum Omnitrophota; class Gorgyraeia; order JABMRG01; family JABMRG01; genus JBHPDT01. The sequence goes on from JBHPDT010000102.1 coordinate 2,169, forward strand.
GATATTGGGTGGTGTAGGTCTTATTGTTGTTATATTATTAATTTATATTATTCTGCGGTAACATATTGCTGTAAAAGCATGGGTAATATCTAAGCAGACAAATTTTGGTTATGGGGCTACGCCCCGAACTAAATTTTGTTTGCTAAGACTATGCTTTTAAATTTAGTTCGGGGTGTAGCGCAGTTTGGCTAGCGCGCTTGCTTCGGGAGCAAGAGGTCGGCAGTTCAAATCTGCCCACCCCGACCAGATAAGCTGACGGGGACTGTCCCTATATAGTTGACACGTAGGACTAGAAAAGGGACTGTCCCCAGCTTTAGTAAGATGAAAAAAATCATGCGTAGTTAACATAAGCAAGGTCTGACCCCAAGGACTGTACCCAACGTGAGCAATATGAAAAAATACATGCAATTAGCGGTTAATGAGGCGCGAAAGAACCTTAAAAGCCTCGATGGTGGCCCTTTTGGAGCTTGTATTGTAAAGAAAGGGCGTATTCTTGCCATTTCACGCAATACTGTATTAAAGAACGATGCGACTTGCCATGCTGAGACAAATGCGATCAGAGAAGCGTCAAAGAAACTTAAGACCTATGATCTCTCAGGCTGTGAAATATATTCTACTACTGAACCATGTCCAATGTGTTTTAGCGCTATCCACTGGGCAAATATAGATAAGATTATTTATGGCACAAAGATTGCAGATGTCAAGAAGCTCGGTTTTAATGAGCTTGTAATATCAAATAATCAGATGAAGAAACTTGGAAAGAGCAAGGTAAAGATCGTACCAGGCATCTTGTTGGCTGAGTGTAAGCAATTGTTATCTGACTGGTCAAAACTTGATCAAACCCTGGTTTATTAACATGGGAGGGTCGGACCTAGCTTATGTTAACTACGTGTAAAGGTCTGACCCTAAGACAATGAAAAAACGGGCGCATATATATTTTGATGGTAGAGTCCAAGGGGTTGGTTTTCGTTTTACTGCAGAGTATATAGCGCGAGAGATGAATGTTGTTGGTTGGGCAAAGAACTTGCCAGATGGCAGGGTTGAGGTTGTGGCTGAAGGAGAGCAAGATAGTTTAAATGAGTTTATAGATAGAATAAAGACGCGTATGAAGCGGTATATATCAGATGAGATATTAGATTGGGAAGAATACAAGGGTGAGTTTAACAGTTTTGGCATGCGATTTTAATGAAAATGGCTGATAAGAATATAATAGTAGAGATTGAAGCGCTCAGAGAGAAGATCAGGAGTCATAATTACAGCTATTATGTAGAGAATAAGCCTGTGGTATCTGATCAGATATACGACTCTCTTATTAAAAAACTGATTGACCTTGAGAGTAACCACCCAGAGCTTGTGACTGAAGATTCCCCGACTCAACGTGTCGGAGAGCAGCCTGTGGAGGGTTTTCCAAAGGTTAAGCATAGGGTGAGAATGCTGAGCATGGATAATACATATTCAGCAGATGAATTAAGAGAGTTTGATAAACGTGTTAAGAAAAATTTACCCGGAGAAAGAATAGCTTATACTGTTGAGCTTAAGATAGATGGCGCCTCTATTTCACTTATATACAAGAAGGGCAAACTGCAAAATGGCGCTACGCGAGGCAATGGTGATGTGGGGGATGATGTTACAACAAGCTTAAAAACTATTAGGGCGATTCCTCTAGTTGTTCGTGAGCGTGAGAGTTTTCCAGATATTTGTGAGGTTCGCGGGGAAGTGTATATGAGTTATACAATTTTTGAGAAGATAAACAAGAAGAAGGAGAATGAGGGTGATGAGCTCTTTGCTAATCCACGTAATGCCGCAGCAGGTTCACTAAAGCTTTTAGATCCAAGCGCTGTTGCTCAAAGAAATCTTCAAATTTTCAATTATGGTATCGGTTTTTCAGAAGGGGATGCGCCAGGTAGCCAATGGGAGATGATATCTTTTTTAAAAAAGCATGGGTTTAGAACTAATCCAAATGTAAGAAGATGCGAAGATATAGAAGAGGTTATAAGATATTGTGATAAGTGGCAGGATAAGAAGCAGGACCTTGACTACGATATAGATGGAATGGTAATTAAGGTCGACTCCATAGATCAGCAGAATAGATTAGGCCATACATCAAAGGCTCCACGCTGGATGATAGCGTATAAGTTTCCAGCTCAGCGGGTGACAACAAAGCTAAGAGATATAATTGTGCAAGTTGGAAGGACCGGTACCTTAACGCCGGTTGCTATTCTTGATCCGGTGAAGCTCTCTGGAAGTACAGTGAGCAGGGCCACATTGCATAATATCGATGATATACAAAGAAAAGATGTGATGATAGGTGATACTGTTGTTATAGAGAAGGCGGGTGAGATAATACCTCAGGTTGTAGCTCCTGTACTTTCTGAGCGCAGCGGTAAAGAGAAGAAGTTTATTATGCCAGATAAGTGCCCTGCATGTGGCATGAAGGCTGTACAATCTCAGGGTGAGGTTGCTATACGTTGTGATAACGCGGCCTGTCGCGCTCAGCAGAAAGAGAGACTAAAACATTTTGCAGCAAGAAATGCCATGGATATAGAGGGCCTTGGTGTTGCTATTGTCGATCAATTGATCGATAGCAATCTTGTGGCGGATTACGCTGACATTTATAAATTGTCTTTTGAAGACATAGTTAAACTTGAGAGAATGGCCGAGAGATCAGCCCAGAATCTCTTAGATGGCATAGAACGCTCAAAGACACAACCGTTATCACGATTAATATTCGCACTTGGAATCAGACACGTAGGTGTTAATGCCGCGGATATACTAGCGCAAGAGTTTGGATCTATAGACAAGCTGAGTCAGCAGGATCTCGAATCCTTAGTAAGCGTAGATGAGATAGGTCCGATAATGGCTGAGTCTATAATTGATTTCTTTGAGAGATCGCATACAAAAAAAATATTGGATAAGCTTACAAAAGCCGGCCTTAATATGCGTGAGGAGTCCAAAAAAAGGTCCGGAAAGTTCTCTAATAAGACATTTGTTCTAACAGGCGGACTACAAAAGTATTCCAGGAATCAGGTCCAGGATATTATAAAGAGCCATGGCGGGAAGATATCGTCGTCAGTCAGCAGCAAGACAGATTTTGTTCTTGCTGGCAGCGATCCAGGATCTAAATATGATAAGGCGAAAAAATTAGGAGTTAATATTATAACAGAATCTGAGTTTAATCAGATGATAAGTTGATGGAGGGTAGTGTTATGGTAAAAAAAATAATTACAATTGGTCTAGTCATCCTGTTTTCAATGAATTCCATAGGGTGCAGCGGTACATGGAGGCGTAAATTTATTAGAAAGAAAAAAGAGGATACAAGGGGGCCTATTCTTGAGCCCAAAGATTATGCGAAGGAATTTACAAATAAGCAGTTCTATGCTAACCATTACGCGTTCTGGAAGAATTCAGAGAGTGAGTTAATATCGTCATTAAAGGCTGGCAAGAGCCCAAAGAGACTGGATGTTTATTCAGACTATTGTGTAGCTGAGCTTCAGAAGTTGCACGATCTCCTTATTGAAGAGAAGCAGATCGAGATAGCGCCTTATGTAGGTCAGTTAAGGGAGATCGTCGCCAAGATAAGGAAACCCGGCTACGCAAGTTCGCACAGAAACCAACTAGCTAATCTTCTGAGAAAACATTACCGTATAATAACAAAGGAATTTCCATACCATAAGATGAAGGGATTTGTAAGCGGTGATGAGGGTGAAGTTGTGTCTAAAGAAATTCCGGAGAAGAAAAAAGGGAACGTCTTTTCCAAATTCTTTAGAAAATCTAAGACCAAGGATGAGGCAGATAAAGAGCTGATACCAGAAGCCAATAAGGATGATAAGACCTTGGGCCAACCAAAGCCTGAATCAGTCGATAGTACAGATCAATCAATTGCGACTTATCAGATCTCCGCGCAGGAGACTGATGAGATCAACAGTAAAACAAAAGCCATGATGGAATCTGTTGAGCCTGAAGAAGACAAGCCAGATCTTGATATATCTCAAGGAGATGTTTCAGAATTTGACGTTGATGAACTAAAGTATATGCTCGATGAGTCATCTCAAACCATAGGTGATCCGCCTACAACTGAAGAAGAGAATAAGAAAAATGAATAGAGAGATTAACGAGTACATACTGCGGCAGATAGAGGTCGGGGGGATACAGACAAACTGCTATATCTTTGGTTCTAAGCTGAATAAAGAGGTAGCTATAATAGACCCTGGGGCGGATTATGAAAAGATCAAAGCTATATTGGATAGAGATGACTTAAAACCTGTTTGCATAATTAATACTCACGGTCATGTGGATCATATAGGAGCAAACAGCAGGTTTAATCTCCCTATATATATACACAAAGAGGATGCGGATTTTTTGACAGATCCTAAGCTTAACCTCTCCGCATTCTATGGCGGTTCAGTTGTTTCACCAGAGGCGAGCCGTACTTTAAGCGATGGAGACCGGATAGATATATCCGACGTTAGCCTAAGGGTGATTCATACGCCAGGACATACTCCAGGCGGCATATCGCTTAAATACGATGACATACTATTTGCAGGTGATACGCTTTTTGCTAATGGCGTAGGACGCACTGACTTTCCTTATGGCGATAGCGATAAGCTGATGATCTCTATACGTGAGAAGCTGATGGTCCTGGAAGATAAGGTGGTTGTGTTACCGGGTCATGGACTCGCGTCTACAATAGGAAAAGAACGCAAT
>JBHPDT010000103.1:0-6838 GCA_042577545.1 Candidatus Omnitrophota bacterium
TCAAATAACAGAGAGCTGCTAAGCGTGACTCCGGACATTTTAGTCAATAGATTTGATCAGCGATTGATAAAGAATGAATTTTTCACTAAGTATCATCTGAGAGATCGGTATTATCCAGGCAACATAGACTACCTCAAAAAGAGAATGGATAAACATTATGATAAAGCAAAGATAAATCTAGACTATCATCCTATATGCTTCCATTATAATCTCACGCTTTGGGGCTTACAATTTCATCCTGGACTGGTTAAGTTCTTCAAACTTTTAGCAGAATTAAATATATTCATACCGCTATTAGCTATTCTGTTCTTTTTTGTCTTAAGTCTTATTGTAATTAAACTCAGAGCTAAGCACATCTTATACACAGTACCTGTTTCTATAGCTGTTAGCGGAGCTTTATGCATAGCTCTTGAGATAATAATTATATTATCCTTTCAGATCACATACGGATATGTCTATAGTAAGGTTGGGTTCTTAATCGCGTTATTTATGCTGGGAATAGCGCTAGGTGGATTTATAGTAAACAGATCCCTGGAAAGAATAGATAATCACAAGAGATGGCTCTCGCTAACGGTGCTCTTTTTATCCTCGTATACGCTGGCGCTGCCGAGTACTATAAAAATGATATCTATGCTAGACAAGGATATAATTCAGTTTATATTCTATCTGATGGCGCTTCTGGCAGGTTGTATGACAGGGTCTCAGTTTCCTCTCGCTCTCTCAATACTTAAGAAAGAAGAGAGGCTTACAGGCACGGTCTCAATTATATGGGGGGCTGATCTTTTAGGGGCAGCGGCAGGAACTCTTATCTGCAGTTTAGTTACTATTCCAATATTGGGTATATATCAAACAGCTCTTTTGGGTTCTCTCCTTGGAGCTCTTACCTTTGTACTCCTAACTCTTTCTCACCAAATACCTCAGCGCTGAATATATATATATCGCATGTTCCGTCCTTCCAGCTTGTAGCTGGAATACCGGCTTTATAGACACATAACGAATTCATAAACTCATCCCTATCCCATCCTGTCTCAGTAGCGACTTGAGGAAGATATACTCCGCTTCTTATGCCTTCCCTGACCATAACTCCATGTTTTCCCATAATTATCTTGTCAGGATCATCTATCTTCTCCATTGGGGAGAGAACCGATATCTCAATATCTATATCATCGAGCTCATCTGCCTTAACAGAAGAAAATCTATGATCCTGCGTAGAAGACGCTATACTCATATCACGGATAGTCGCATGAAGAGGTCCTCGACCTATCATATTTCCGATACAACCGCAGAGCTTGCCATTCTTATGCAAGGTAACAAAAGCGCCCATCTCCTCATTAAGCAGTGGATCTTTCTCATCAAATTCCGGCATCTTCTTATCCCTTATATAACTCTCTAGGGTTTTTCGCGCAATAAATAGCAACTTCTCTTTCTGCTCTTTGCTTAAAAAGGATCCCATATCTTTCTCCTTAGTAGTATCTTTTTTATTGTTTTCTTTGTCGCGTAACTTTTTTTTGGCCTCTGGTGATAATTTATACAAGACTGCTGATGTATAACCTACAACGGCGGTCTTATCGCCTGAGGCATCTCCTGATGTAGCGTATTTTAGTATCTCTATCTTATCCGCGCCTAAATTCTTTGACGCCATCATAACCCCAACAATACCAGCGCCACCGCAAGGTCGCTCTCCTCTTGGCATCTTGGAAAGTTTAATAAAGAGCTCAGAGGGTGAAAATCTGCTTATATTCTCCAGTGTATCTTTATCGATCTTGCGCGCCTTAATATCTGCGTTGTGGTGTGAAAGATCAGAGCTAGCAACAAGCAAGACACCTTTTTTATGTCTGCCTATATCTGTAAGAACATCCGTTAATAACTTATAAGTATCATATGTAGGATAACCTGTCAATATAACAACTATCTTAAAATCCTTTAAAGACTCCTGCAAAAACGGTATCTGCACCTCCGCGGCATGTTCCTTTAAAAATGGTTTTTCATAATTATTTATCTTATCACTGAAATTTAAGAGTTCTTTTGTGATCTCCCTATCTATAGGCACATCTCCTAAAGGTGTCCTATAAGCATCCTTATCAAGCACGGCTAAACCCTCAAAACCAGAATGATGACTTGGAGCTACGATAATGACAGTCTTGTAAGACCTATCCTTGAGAGTCTCAAATGCGTAACCAGCCACACCCCCTGAATACCTGTATCCAGCATGCGGCGCTATTAACGCGATTATCTCACCATCTATCTCTTTAGTATCAGCTCTATCTATAAAACTTCTAACCTGTTTACTCAACACCTTTTCATCCTCTGTATAAAAATAACCTGCCACAGCAGGGCCTTGAACATCCCCGGCTATTAGCGCGCCGGAAGATATGAGGTTTAAAAGAGCAAACATAATAGCTAAAACTATTATAAAAACATATTTTTTAAATCTTATCATCTGATTTGTCCTCAACATTCCATATACCAGCAATTTTCTCTGCGCAGAAACCGCACTTACCCTCTTTTATATTATTTTCAATAACATTATACCCTATGCGCTTAACAATAGGCTTATCACAATGCGGACAATGCGTAATCCCTCCTTTATTACCTCTAATATTACCTATATATACGTACCTAAGGCCTGCTGCCATAGCTATATTCGCGGCCTTTTCGAGAGTCTCAACAGGTGTGGGTGAGATAATCTGGAGCTTATATGTAGGCCAGAAGCGAGATAGATGAAGCGGCGTATCCGGCCCAAGATTCTCTTTTATCCACATACTAGTCTCTTTTATATATTCCGGATCATCATTTAAGGTAGGTATTAAAAGATAAGTAATTTCAGTCCAAACGCCCTCCTCTTTGAGTATCTTTAAAGTCCGCAAGACATCGTCTCTTCTGCCCAGGGTAAGATCATTATAGAATTTATCTGAACCTTTAAGATCTATGTTGGCAGCATCCAGATACTTGCAGAGCTGCCTTAATGGCTCCTCATTAATATATCCGGCAGAGTGCATAACATTTAAGACGCCTAGCTCCCGCGCTATCTTAGCTGTATCATACATATATTCATAAAATACAGTAGGTTCTGTATAGGTATAAGCGATACTAGGACATTTATTAGCTATCGCCACCCTAACAAGATCGTCTGGCGCAAGTTGATCGTATGGAACATCTTCGGGGGAGGCTTGAGAGATCTGCCAATTTTGACAGAATTTGCATGCAAGATTACAACCTGCAGTTGCTATGGAAAAAGACTTTGTTCCTGGAAGAACATGATACAAGGGCTTCTTCTCAATCGGATCAGCGTGGATAGCGCAGGGTTTTCCATACACAAGCGAATATAGCACTCCGTCTCTATTCTCTCTTGCCCTGCAAAACCCCTTCTTCTTATTAGGAATTATACAATATCTGGGACAGAGATTACAACGAACCTGTTTACCATCTAATTTGTCGTAATACATCGCTTCTACAAGATCTGGCAGATCTAAGCGCTTTGCAAGGGCGGTTGAGACAATAGGAAGGGTCTGCGATAAGAAGATTAATGCAATTAAAAGTAGTATGGGAAGAATAATTCGCTTCATTGTGATAGATATTATACTGCAGGAGATTGGCTTTGTAAAGCTGTATCAACACAAACAGGGGACACTTTCCGCAAATAGATTACATATAGTGGAAAGTGTCCCCTGTTTTATGGTAACCAGTTGCCAGTTACCAGAAACCAGAAAAAACATATTGTTAACCTTATCTGGTTACTGGTTTCTGGTTACTCAATAATACAGGTTACTGGTTCCTCAGAATGTGCCGATTACGCTTTCGTTGATAAATAGCGTATTAGGATCATCTGCAGCAGCAGTATGCGCCCCTATCACCCCTGCCTCATTGCCGCCATAGGCGCCCATATCAGTCTTAATAAACCCTCGCGCGGGTGGAAATAATGCCAGATCAATGCTAGGATTCGGCGGATCACTTAAGGCTTGTGGAGGATCAAAATAATTTGCAGAATCAGGAGGTATAGTTGTTGTTTCTCCTGCGTCGATGCAAGGAGAAGTCTTTGTAGGGTCAAGCAATGCAAGCGGGTCATATTTGAGGTGTAAGTCGCCATAGTCATCATCAGGTGTACCCCATACCAGATCAACGCCTGGATCGGGATTTCGCTCAAAGAGAGGGTCAGAATTGATATTACTTGGATCGCTAGCACCGCCTCCAATATCAGAATAGGTTACATTAAGGTTTCCGCTTACCTGATTAGGATAAACTATTGAATTCTTGACGCTCACACCAGCAGCGTTAGAATAAACCCCAGAACCGTTGCTAACAGCTGTATTGTCAGTTATTGTGTTGTTAATAATGGATATTGCATCGCCAACCATAGCATGACCCCAAACCCCGCCGCCGTCACCACCAGGATTGTCACCAGTAGTAGTGGCATTTCCGATTATGGTGTTATTAATCAGCTCTACAGAGGTTGCGGCAAAAGTATCAGTGGAAGCCCAGACCCCGCCACCGTCATCATAGGCGGTATTAGCAGTAATAGCATTTCTGATTAAAGTTAGGGCTCCTTCTGTCGCAATACGACCATAAGCCCCACCGCCATCATCATTAAACGCCTTATTCCTATCTATGGTATTGTTTTCTAAGGTCACCTCACTTCCACCCTGAACCGTTGCATAGACTCCGCCACCACGTCGGCCACTTTTAAGGCCATCGCCATCCTCTCCGCACTCATTTTCAGTTATAATATTATTGGTTAGACGCACAATCCCCGGGCCTTGAGCACTCGGATTGGGGCTAGCTGGGTCCCATACCCATATATGAACACCACCGCCTTGCGCCTCAGTCTCATTATTGGATATCTCGTTGTTAAATAGTTCGATAGGGCCATTGTGTTGTGAATTAGCATAAAGTCCGCCACCGCCGCCAACAGCGCTATTGTTGTTTATGGTATTATTACTAATAGTGACAGAGCAATCCATATAAGCAGTGACACCGATGCCACCTCCCTTTCCATAAGCAGCAGTATTATTCGTTATGGTATTATTAAATATGATTGACCCACCGACAGGGCCACCGTAACCAATACTTGCGCCAATCCCGCCGTTGCTGTGACTAGCATAATTGCCGCTTATGGTATTGCCAATCACAGATATAACACCACCTTGATCAGCTCCCATAGAAACCCCGCCGCCACTATAATTCAACGCGCTATTATTGGTGATAGTACTATCTCGTAAGCTTATTGAGGCATTGGTACCTTTAGCGATAATCAACATTCCACCGCCCACACTAGTAGTACTACTATTTCCGGTTATCACGTTATTATTGCTAAAGGTAAATGTATCGCCAGTACGCGCATAAGCGTAGATTCCACCGCCCTTTCCATTACCATCAGCCACATTGTTGCTGATGGTATTGCCAGTCAAGGTCACATCGCTCCCTGAACCCCAACCGCCTCGAACATGAATCCCTCCGCCAAATCCACCGCCTGTGGTAGTATTGCCATCTATAATATTATTATCCAGTGTAACAGAGCAGCCATGGTCGGGTATAATATTAATCCCTCCACCGTATTCAGACTCAGCAGTATTTCCGGTTATAGTATTATTAGATATCTCTATCGTAGCGTCGGAATTTTTGATATCTATGTCGATTCCTGCGCCCCTAGCATCTATGGTGCGGCCATTTCTAATAAAAAACCCATCTATCTTAACAGCGCCTGAAGTTGTTACTGATTCTATACATCTCTTATTATCATTGCCATCTATATAGGTTGGTGTGTTTATAGTATCTTGTGTCTGGAATGAATCATCGTATGAGCCCTTTATTAAAACAAAATTTGTGATCTCAACAACACTATCTGTGTTTCCCCAGGCAGGATCAAATGCAAATACTCCGTTAAAACCATATTTTTCGCAAACACCCATCACCCTTATCTCATCCCCAGGATTAGCCGCGTTAAGAGCCTCTTGAATATGGTCATAATATAGGTCCTTGTCTACGTTCCAGACAGTGCCCGGGTTGTAGCTTCTCTCGCACCGCAGAAAACCCAAATTCGTAGACAAGGTCTTTATGGCTGGCTTCTGTTCATCTCTTATTGTAAAGTCTATCTTCAGTAATCGAATCTCAGATATGTTGCCTGGATTTTTGGCATCTTCAACAACAAATGTATTTACTATATTTGATAAGATATCACCATTATAGCTTAAGGTAGTACCTTGATATGTATATGTGCCTATTAGGGTTGAATTTATACAATAGAGCTGTATCTGAGTAGGATTAGATGATATATCAGCATAAGCTGAGTCATGGATATGTCTTTTAAGATGACTCGAGACCCAATAACGATCCTGCTCCATATGAGCCTGAGTTGATAATCTAACTGATGTGTTTATCTGAGTCAGAATAAGCGATAATATACCGGAAAAGAGTACGCCCATTATAAGCACTACTATCAATACCTCAATTATTGTTAATGCCTTTTTATCTATATGCGATCTAAAGATAATATCTCAACCTTTCCATTCAGCTATGTCACCATCATTGGTGACATTTACTCGTATTCTCTTAGTCTTTGAAGATGCGGTTGCTGTTGCAACTATATCAAAACCACCGCCTCCATCATCAGCTATTGTTACGTTAATATCTCCCCCAAAACCAGTAAAACTGCTCCCATTAGGCCATGTTGCGGAATTTAAAGGATCTATCCCGGGATCTTCTACAATATGTATGGCATATTCAGCCGCTGATCGCCCAACATAATAGGCGTCATTTATATCCTGGTTCTTTTTTACAATAAAATACGTGCCACTCATAGTCGTATATAAGACAGATCCAACTATACCGGTTAGGATAACTA
>JBHPDT010000104.1:0-6716 GCA_042577545.1 Candidatus Omnitrophota bacterium
CCCAGCAGGAATGAACTGCCAAATTTTGCTATGTGGCACATATACATAATAGAAAAGAACAGCAAGTATTATACGGGAATAACTAGTGATTTGAATAATAGATTAAGACAGCACGGTAATCCACCATTATTATTCAAAGAGACCTTTTCTGATAAGTACCAAGCAGCGAAAAAAGAGAAGAAGATTAAAGCTTGGTCCCGAATCAATAAAGAGCGATTGATAGCAAAATTTGGCAAGTGAGTTTATCCCGAGGCACGAAGTGCCGAGGGAAGTCCTGCGCGGGGTACCAAATTTTTAACCTTACCATTCGGTAAGGTTAAAAACTTTATATTGCAAGCAGGACGAGAAGCGAGTGAGCGCCGACTCAAGGTCGGAAAAGGCCGTAAGTCCGAAAGGACCGGCCGTAAGCGAACGAGGTGAGCCTACGCAGGCGAACTCCGCGAGCCGTAGTAGGCGAGTCCTGCGCGTCGAACCACATTACCACCCTGCCAAATGGCAGGCTAAAATTTTGAAACAATTCATATGTGGTATCTATATATAGTGCTTTGCAAAGACAACTCACTCTATACCGGCATAACCACCGATATTAAGCGTCGTATTTCAGAACATAATACCGGAAAGGGTGGTGCTTGCACTGCGGCTCGCAGACCTGTTAAGCTAGTATACCATGAGCAACGTTCTAGTAAAGGTGAGGCGCTCAAACGAGAAGCTCAAATTAAACGCTGGACCCACGCTAAAAAGATTGCCTTTATCGATCAAAATAAAACAAAGCTCCGCCAACTTAGCATATCTCGCGACTAGATTAATATCAAGCCCTCAAGCGCGAGGCCCAGATCAAGAAAATGACTCGCTTAAAAAAATTAGCTCTCATTAAACAGGGCAAGGTGTGATAAGTTGGATTACCAGCGCTATTAGTCAGAACCTCTTCCGTATTTGCTTGTATCCATTCAAAAAATCGATTATAATATCCCCAATATATGAAGAATTACGAGCTTTTAGATCATACGGCGGACCTGGGTATCAGGGTATGGGGCAAGGATATGCGTGAGCTTTTTATCAATGCCGCGGAAGCGATGTATGATCTCATAACAGATATTAGAACTGTCGTACCCGTGGCATCCTCGGATATAATTGTAGAGGCTAATGATAGGGATGAGCTTCTTAAGGTATGGCTTTCTGAGTTATTATACTATTTTCACACAAAGGGTATGGTATTCAGCAGATTTGATATCTCAATCCTTGATGATAAGCATATAACCTCTCTTGCTAAGGGTGAGCCCATAGATTATGACCGCCATATATTAAAGCATGAGATAAAGGCTGTCACATTTCATGAGTTAAAGATACAAAAAGAAAAAGAGAGACTTATAACCGATATTATATTTGATGTATAGGGAATATTATGGGTAGACAATATTACGGACCACTAGAGAAGATAGACGATTATCGTTGGAAGATCCCCAAATCTTACATGGAGGATATGAGGGTAGATGGGGTTATTTATGCCAGCGATGAACTTATAGATGAGATTAAAAATGACAGAGCCCCACAGCAAGTCGCGAATGTGGCTACACTACCGGGGATTGTTAAATACTCACTCGCTATGCCTGATATTCATTGGGGCTACGGAGCTCCTATAGGCGGGGTATCCGCTTTTGACATAGAAAATGGAGGTATAATTTCGCCTGGCCATATTGGATACGACATAAATTGTCTTTGCGGCAACTCCTATATTTTGAATGAGTTAGGATATAAAATCAAAATTAAAGATTACGAGAAAAATTTCCCCGCCCAATCTATAACATGCATGGATTTTATAAAAGATAGTAGAGAATCTACCAGAATAAAATTTTTTACTAAACAAAAAAATAAGAAACAGGCGCTGATTGTTTTAACCGAAACTGGCAACCAAATTGTTGCTACTGAGGATCACCCGTTTTATACAAAGGACGGAATGAAACAACTTAAGACCTTGAAGAACGGTGATGATATAGCAGTTTATGCTTTTGATGGCATTGAGTATGAGAATCCAGGTGATACTATAATCGCAGATAAAGATCATATTACGCAGCTTTTGTTACAACAAGGTATAACCCAGCGAGGAAATGCGCTCAATCAAGTCCTATCATTTTTAGAAAAAAAGAAGCTGTTTCCAATTCGATATAACTCTTGGCAACTACCGTACCTTATAAAAATGCTTGGATACTGTTTTGGAGATGGAACACTTTACTTTGAATCCAAAAAAAACAGAGGTATTGTAGCCTTTTATGGCGAGAAAGATGATCTTCAAAAGATCAAAGAAGATTTAAGCAAAATAGGATTCTCGTCACAAATATATTCTAGAGACAGAAAGCATAGCATAACAACTCAATATTCTACATATGAGTTTGAAAGAAAAGAATATTTTCTTCGAGTGAGTTCGAGCGGGTTTGCGATTTTAATGATGGCACTCGGTATGCCCATAGGAAATAAATGTAAACAACCATATCTTATGCCCCCGTGGCTACAATATGCTACATTGTGGCAGAAGAGACTTTTCTTAGCGGGGCTTTTTGGAGCGGAATTATCAAAACCAAAAACACTTACAGGTCATGGTCATAATTTTTATTGTCCTATCCTGTCGATGAACAAGGTAAAAGAATATTTTGATAATGGAAAAGAATGGCTGCAGTCCATAGCAAATCTGGCCTCACAATTTGGAGTTACAACACATTGCATTACAGATAGACTTGAATATATACAAAAAGATGGATCTGAATCCTATAGACTCAGATTAATTTTTTCAGGTGATTCCGATAGTTTGTTAAATCTTTATAGTGGGATCGGATTTGAATACAATTCTAAAAGACAATTTGTTGCAAGCATAGCTGTGCAGTATCTCAAGCTTAAAAAAGTTATACTCAAGGATAGGGAAGAAGTTGCTGTATTAGCCCCAGTATTGCGTGAAGACCGTGGCTGGCGCCCTAAGCATATATTCGGGTATCTAGAATCGCCATATGTAAATAAGAGATTTATCGAAAGATCATTATATAATAAAAGAGAAACCACCGTCCGTACGTTGCTTCATGGCCCTACATTTGATGAGTTCAAGGAAACAGCTACTGAAGGACTTGGGCGATCTGGCATGGCGTGGGACAGGATTGTTGATATTATTGACATCGATTTTGATGACTATGTTTATGATTTTACTGTTGAACATCCACACCATAATTTTATTGCTAATAACTTTGTTGTTTCAAACTGTGGCGTGCGATTGGTAAAGACAAAGCTTAATGAAAAAAATGTAAAATCCAAAATAAAAGATATTGTTTACGGACTTTACAATAATATACCAGCAGGCGTTGGGTCTAAAGGCAATATTAAGGTAAATGATAAGGAAGAGAAGAAGATTCTCCTCAATGGCGCTAAGTGGGCTCTATCAAAAGGATATGCTACAGAGAGTGACATCGACAATACAGAGGAGAACGGGGCTATGGAGGGCGCGGACCCCTCAGCTGTATCAGAACGCGCTTATGAGAGGGGCCAGAGACAGTCGGGTACTCTTGGTTCGGGCAATCACTTTATAGAAGTGCAGGTAATAGATGAGATCTACGATGAAGAAGCAGCCAGGACCTTTGGGCTTGAAAAAGATATGGTAACAGTGATGATACACTCAGGTTCAAGGGGCTTGGGGTATCAGGTCTGTGATGATTACGCGCGAAGCATGGTCTCAGGATTTGCAAGATATAAGATCAATGTTCCTGATAGGCAATTAGCCTGTGCTCCCCTAAAATCACCTGAAGGGCAGAGATACTTTGGCGCGATGAAGTGCGCTGCCAATTACGCGTGGAATAACAGGCAATGCCTTATGCATTTAACAAGACTTACATTTGAGAAGATATTTGGTGAGAGTTGGCAAAGCCTTGGCATGAGTCTAATATATGATGTTGCTCATAATATCGCTAAAGTTGAAAGACATATTGTTGATGGTAAAGAGAAGACCCTCTGTGTCCACAGAAAAGGCGCGACACGGGCATTTGGCCCAGGCTCAGCTGATATACCAGCTGCTTACAAGCAGATAGGTCAGCCCGTCATAATACCAGGTGATATGGGGACCAACTCTTATCTATTAGCTGGTACTCAGAAGGCGATGGATGAGACCTTTGGTAGTACTTGTCATGGCGCAGGTCGTTGCCTATCGCGTAAAGCAGCCTCAAGTAGATTTACTGTTGATGGTGTAAGAGAAGAACTCGCTAAGAAGGGCATATCTATTATGGCAGCTGGAAAAGGTACTATTACTGAAGAGGCCCCAGGGGCGTATAAGGATATTAACAAAGTTGTTAATGCGGTAAGTGGAGCTGGCATATCCAAGAAGGTATGTCGCATGAGACCGCTTGGTGTAATAAAAGGATAATGAGGATAAATATATGCTAGATATTAGATTAATTAGAGAGAATCCAGATAAGGTGAAGAAGGCTCTTGAAGATAGAAGAAGCAAGATCGATATAGATCAGCTGCTAACCATCGATAAAGAGCGCAGAGAGTTGCTCATAGAGGGTGATAAGCTTAAGAACCTAAGAAATGTGACTTCAGGTGACATAGCCAAGCTTAAGAAATCGGGTGAGGATGCTGAGTCTAAGATGCAGGAAATGAAGTCAGTGTCCCAAAAAATCAAGGAAATAGACTCAAAAGTGGGTGAACTAGACAAAAAAATATATGATTTTGTCATCAATATCCCAAATATACCTGATTCAAGCACCCCTGTTGGCCCAGATGCAAAGTCAAATGTGCTGGTTAAAGAATGGGGCAAATTACCAAATTTTGCCTTTAAACCATTGTCTCATATAGAGTTAGGGGAATCTCTAGATATATTGGATTTTCCAAGATCAGCCAAGCTTTCAGGCTCGGGATTTTGCTTATTTAAGGGTGATGGCGCCAAGATGATTAGGGCCCTTATTAATTTCATGATAGACTTGCATACCTCCAAGCATGGCTATAGGGAGGTCTGGCCGCCTGTATTAGTGAATAGAGCTTCTATGACAGCCACTGGACAGCTTCCAAAGCTAGAGGAGGATATGTATAAGCTCAAGGATGACGATCTTTTCCTCATACCCACAGCTGAGGTTCCTGTAACAAATATTCATAGAGATGAGGTATTAAAAGAAGAGGATCTACCCATATTATATACAGCATATACCCCTTGTTTTAGAAGGGAGGCCGGCTCATATGGTAAAGATACCAAGGGCCTATCAAGGGTGCATCAGTTTGACAAGGTAGAGATGGTCAAGTTTGTTAAACCCCAAGACTCATATGATGAGCTCGAGAAGCTGCTAAAAGATGCTGAGGAGGTTCTCCAGCTTCTTAAGATCCCCTATAAGATATTAGCTCTCTCTACAGGAGATATCAGCTTTGCCGCAAGCAAATGTTATGATATCCAGATATGGGGCCCAGGCAGCAATGCATGGTTTGAGGTATCTAGCTGTTCGAATTTTGAGGACTTCCAAGCTAGGCGCGGGAATATAAAGTACAAGGATAAGGAGTCAGGAAAACTTAAATTTGTTCATACCTTAAATGGATCAGGTGTCGCGTTTGCCCGCTTAGTAATAGCTATAATTGAGAACTATCAGAGGAAGGATGGTTCAATAGAGGTTCCTAAGGCGCTGCGGCCATACATGGGTTCTACAAAAGTTATTACCCCACCTAAAAAATAAGAACTCTTAGATGTTATTGCGCATTGCAAAATTTCTCTTAGGCATTCTATTCATACCAGTATGTATCGCAGCCTCACAAAGCTTACATTATCAGCTAAGCAGCATAAGTATTATTCCTCACTATCAGAAGTACTTCTTCCTCGGTATCATAACCTATCTTATAATACACGCGGCTGTATATAAACCATCATATCTTTACATATTGGGCCATGAGATCATGCATGTGATCGCGACCTGGATGTCGTTTGGGAAAGTAACATCATTTCATGCATCTCCCCAAGGCGGGAAGGTAACAACCACAAAGACCAACTTCTTTATATCTTTAGCGCCGTATTTTTTTCCATTCTATACCATTGTTGTGGCCATTATCTTCTTTGCTATACCCCTATTTACCAAGACAAGGCCTCTGTATGAGCCGTTTCTCTTTGTTATCGGGTTCACACTAGCTTTTCATGTTATACTTACAATAGATTTCCTAAAGATAAAGCAGACCGACCTACTGCATACAGGTTTTCTCTTCTCATTAGGCCTCATATATCTGGTTAATATCCTCGTTGTAGGACTCATATTCAGTCTTCTTTTTAGTAGTGTAGACTATATTGAATTTGTAAGTTCCATCTACTTTAAGTCAAAATCCATCTACATCGCCATCTGGCGCCAACTCTTTCTATAGAATCACCACCGTCATCGCGCACAAGCGAAACACCCCCTGACGTAGGAGCGGCCTCCGGCGCGAATTATTATCCCCATTGCGAGGCCTGCGAAGCAGGCCGTGGCAATCTCTACCTTTCAACCAATATAATGTAGGGGACATTTTTCCGCCGAAGGCGGACCCGCCTCCGGCGGGCCACAATGACGAGTCAAAAAGTGTCCCCCAAGTATAATAATCTCCCCCGTCATAACGAGCAACCGTAATTTGTGAAGCGACCGAGGACGTAATGTCCGAGGAAGTGCCGCGCCCATCCGCGGCGCGGCCAATCTCCATCTTACTGATCTAAGCAACCGGAAGCATATCCTAAGAGAAGC
>JBHPDT010000105.1:0-6489 GCA_042577545.1 Candidatus Omnitrophota bacterium
AAGTTCTGATCTAGAGACACTTTCTGCAAAGATGGAGAAGTTCCTGCAGGCAAAGGCATTACAAGCGCAAGCAAAAGAGAAGCAAGCCTCTACTGTAGAGAGTAAAGAAGATGATTCGAAGAAACAGCCTACCAAAGAGTCTGAAATGGATACTATTGCGCGTGAGGCTGTGCTTCTTGCTGGTCAAAAGGCAGCAGCCAGGCAAGACGGGGAATTTAGCGAACCGGAAGATCTCTCAGTGCAAACAATTAAGGCTGCAATAGCTGGGTCAAGCATAAGCGCTGAAGAGAAGGCGCAGCTTACTGAATATACAGAGAAAGCAAGCAAGGAGATCGATAAGCTCTCAGAAGCAGTTGCTGAGATCACAAAGCAAGCTGCTGTTGACGAAGCCCAGGCCCTGCTTAATAACGATGTCTTTATAATATTAGCTACTAAGCTACTTGGTAAGGATGCGGAGCAGATCACAGCAGAGGATATTGTAGAGGCAGCCAGCCAAAGCCTCAGTGATTTAGAGAACAATTACGATAAGGAAGCATCTGAAAGCAAGGATGAGACCCAAAACGTAAACAATCTTAAGAGGGATATAGCGCTCTATATGATAGTTGCCGCGGCGCGCGGTGAGCTTACGGGCAATGCTCATATGGTGGTTGATGCTATACAGCTCTATAGTGAGAAATTCGCGCAACTAGATCTAAATAGTAAAGATATTACGCCTCAGCAGGCGGTGGAACTTGTTGCCCAGGCAAGTGATTTCGCAGCTGATATGGTTGAGATCGCCTATGCGGCAAACGCTCTCGATGTTAGTGTAATAGACGCTGCCTATGGCCTGCTTAACATGGTGGCCCAGAAGGTTGCTGAGGCCCTTGTCAAACTAGCTATTTCATTTAATGATAAAGGCGTTAGCCATGCTGTCTTAGCTGTTCAGGAACTGAGAAAATCATCCCAGCGCATTATGTCAACAGCTGTAATCACTGGTGATAGGAATATAATAGTTGCCGCAGCTAAAGGAGCTATGAAGGTAGCTTTAACACTCTCAAAGGGCCTGGCAAAACGCTCGCAGACGATTCTCAGCCAACTGATAAAGAAATTCATGAAAGACGACAAGAGCCTGACTGAGCTTCAGGCTGAAAATAAAGCACTTATAGAGATTGCTAAGATCCAGCGGGAGATTGTGGGCATTGTTGTTGATGCTGTGAAGGAGGCTGTAGCAGGTCTTGACCTTAATGTCGAAGGCAACTTTAAGACAATTGTTAAGGTATTCCAGGAGGCTGCTAAGGCGTTGTTGACACAGATGCTTGACCAGATAGATTCGATGCAGATCGAGCTTTCAGGTGAAAGAGGCGAGGAGCAGTTCAACAAGGTGCAGGAGGCGCTGGGCACAGAGGTAGTAAGGGGTCATATGCAGGCGCTGGAAGCTGTTGCAGATAAGGGTAGCCCAGAACTTCTAGCTGCAGCAGCTGCAGCTAGCGTGAAGCAGTTTGCGCAGGTAGCTGACAGGATTGAGCAGCGAGCAACCAGGGATTCTAAAGAGAAGATGACTGCCTATGATGTAACAACATATAACAGGGTTATCGCTTCATTGATCCAGACAAAGATCCTAGGAAAGCGCAACGGTGTCGATCTTGAACTGGATAAGACGATTACCGAGATGAAGAAGAAGTTCGTCTTTGATGTGCTTAAGAAGTTTGCGCAAGACCAGAATATGCTGGGAACGAATCAGAATATATATGATATCACCGATACTAATGCTAAGAAACTCTTTGCAAGTCTTAAGGCTATCATAGATATACCAAGCAAGACTCGAATCGAGAAGATGGATGAAACTCTTAATTTTATTGACTCAATGCTGGTAGCTGCAAGTGAGATGGATGCCAAGGGTATAAACCTTTCAGATCGTAGTAAGTCACTCAAAAACAGCCCTGTATTCAAAGATCTGCTTAAGCCCTCATTCGCTTACTTTATCGAGCTTACTAATGGCTTTGACCTTGATCAGCGCCAAGCGCTGACCCCGCGCGAGAAGAGGATGCTGCGAGAGGTAGCGAATAAGTGGAGATCCACTGAGACCATGCTTGCTGGTGAGAATTTCAAGACTACTGTTGCTGAAATTCTTGGTGAGAAGAAGGTGGAGTTAGGCGCAAAATTCAGATCTCAGGTTTTGGATCACTCTGACTATCAACCTGATACAACCAAGTTTAAACCTACTGTGACTGTTACATTTGATGAAGAAGGAAACGCAAAATCTACCATAGAGTATCTGGGTATAGATTGGGTATCTGAAGGTGATTTAACTATGTATACCCCGGTAGAGAATGAGAAGTCCGGTAAACTAGACAGAGTAAATGCGCATAAAGTTAGGCAGCAGGAGGAGCTATCCAAGTTAGATGCAGAGAAAGCAAAGACAGAGGCTGATACAGGTAAGAGTAAGCCTAAGGTAACTCCAGAGTCTAAAGAAGAGAGACCCAAAATTAAAGATACAGAGCTGAATGCCTTTAAGGTGAAGCGTCAGGCAACTCTGCGCATAGGCGACACAGAAATAACCCGTAATGTAGATGTCTATATTACTCACATAACGCCTGCTGGAAAAGGAGAGTATTTTGCGCTCGGGTACGTGAAAGAGGGTATATTACCTAATTTTGCGCGAAAGACTCAGGGCTCCAAGGAAGAAGATAAGGAAGAAGAGAGCCTGCTCACTGCGACACAGGGCCGTTTATTTACTGATGAGATGGCGGAAGCCGGCTTATACGCCAAAAATGTAAAGATAAACTCAGCTGGATATGCCTCCTTTATCGAGGGCGAGGCTGGACAGGTACCAGTTCACCTCAGACCAGGTAGGAATGGCGGACTCTTTATATATCCATTAGTTAATGGCGCAGTCAATGTGCGCATGGATACATCCGCATATCTTAAGCAGGATGGTAAGTTTGCAGGATTGACCGCGGTCTATAATATTGTTGATGGAAAGGCTCTTGTAAAATACCTTGCAGGAGATAGAGAGATCAAAGTTGGCGCTAAAGAGACCTTATATAAAGATAAAGAGGCAAAGACAGGCTTTGGAAAATTCTGGAATAGGCTTAGAGGAAAGAAGGAGAAGATCAAAGGCGCTGAGTTTGAATTCAGGAATGTCAATGGCATTGTGATGCCGCTTCAGCCAAAACCTCTTACTCAGGGTGAGATTGTCAAACTTAGAGGGTACTCAGCAAGCGCTGCTTATACAAGCATAACCGCATGGAATAACATCGATGGCGATACTGCAATGTTTGAAGGTACTGATACCTTTGCAGACAAGAGAGGAATTATACTTACCAACAAGCATAGGGAATCGATCATGCTGCTAAATGATAGCATGATACAGCTAAAAGAGAATAAAGATTCAAAAGACTATACCATTAAATATGCAAAGGCCCTGGCTCTTGATGACTATGCAACAAGGTCACTCACGCCGCGCTTGTTGTTTACATCATTACAGCAGCAGGAGGCAATAGCTAGGGACAAGCAGGAACAGCAGTTAGAGGGTACTGAAACAGATGAGGCAAAGAAGAAAGCAGCGGCGTCATTGCGAGCCGAGCAACCTGTGGTGAGCGAAGTCGAACCAAGCGAGGCGCGGCAATCTCAACCCAACATGATAGCTGTTGAAGGTGACGAATCAGGCATTAAGATGATCATGAGGGGCTCAATATTTACGATCCATGAAGATAGTTTTGCAATCGAAACAAGTGATGCAATAGTTAATGTTGGAGAAAAATCTCCCGTAACTATTTACAACCTGACCCTTAAGCAAAACCAGATGGCGCATATCGACGTAACCGACGGCAGCTTAAAGATAGTTATGCCTAGATTTAGACCTTTATCACTACTACAGCCAGGCTCAGGCGTAGAAGCAGAGCAAGTTAAAGAGGCTGCGGCAGCAGCTAAGGCAAAGACAAAGACATTAGCAGCAACTGATCCACCTAAGCAGACAGAAACAGGAGATGTTTCTGTTCCAGCGCAAGACCAGTCTACACCTGAAACAGCAGGGGATGTGACGCCAGGTACCACAGATACAACAAAGACAGCCGCCATGACGCCAGCAGCGACAGATCCTTCTGCAGTTACAGCAGACAAAGGCAAGCAGTCAACAGAAGCCTCTGGCAAAGCAACTGAAACAAGTAAATCACCTGCTACGGAAAGACCTTCTCCACTGGCAGGATCATTGACTGTTAAGGCGTTCCAGCAAGCTGTTACCAATTTAGCATATAAGCTTACGCCCGCTGACGGCGGAGTTGTTAATGTAACAGTCGAGACAGATCGTGTACTGGAAGCAGGCAACCACATACGTATAACGCGTACAATAGCTGGCCAGGAGAGAACATTCATTATCGATAAGAAGTTCATTGACGCCGAATTTAGCGCACAACATATGGCAGATCTGATGGTAACTGCTGTTAAGGCTCGCGGCGAGGATCTATATACCGGGCTAGATTCCAAAGAGTATATTATGGCCGTCGTTGACAGGTCATCGACCTTATTCGGCGATCATAAGCAGAACCACTTTATGTATGTAAATGCGTCTGTACTAAAGGAGATAGGTGATAGAAAGATTCAAAATATGTTATTAATGGCGGGCTTCAGCCATGAACTACGCCATGAAGCTGGCGCTGATAATGAAGCCCTGCTTACAGCTGAAGATGCAGCGCTGACAATGAAGATGCTCTCATCAACAGATGTGACTAAAGCTGACTACATAACAGCTCTATCGGGTATAAGCGCAGGAGCTTATTCAGAGTCATTAAAGGCGAGCAAGCTGGTATTAACAGCCGGGTTAACCAAGAGTATTGACGGTCAGATCAGTGAGCAAACGCGTGTGGTTATAGAGAAGGACGTCAGGGTCTACTTCGACCATTGGGATCAAACGAAGTTAAAAGGCTCTTATATTATACAGGATGGCAAAAATATAGCTATAATCGGTCTATACAAAAGTAGCGCAACAGGTAATATGATTATCATTACAGAGGACGATAGGCACTCTGTAACTAAGAAGGATCCACCTCCACCTGGTGGGGACGAAAAATCTGATATCTGTAGATATACTAAATACACTGAATTATCTGTTGATGGTAAGACACATGTGCTTGATGGAACGCTCGAATACTCACTCGATGAGAAGACCGGCAACTTCAACCACATGGCGTTTAATGCAGGAGCAATAAAGCTTGAACAAAATGTTACAGTAACCCTTCTTGATGGCACCAAAGCTACGGCAGATGCCGCGGTTGAGATGTTATATACAGGCAAGGAGTGGATGCTTAATAATGGTCAGGAGATAAAGATAGGTGGAAAGGCGTATCTAACTGTTATTGGCATAGCTGTACCTACGGATACTGTGTTAATCACTAAAAAGATCGAGGGTGATATCAAGACATGGCCGACTCAGATCAAAAAATTAATTGACTCAGGCAACCTTACTGTCAGCAATGGCGTAAAAGCGATAATTACGGAAGCATCTAAAGATCCAAAGGGAATATCTTGGGAATCAATAAAAGCAGCTGTTACAGCGCGTATTGATAAGACAAAAGCCACAGCCTTAGAAGGTGATGAGCGCACCAAGTTGATTAACGGTCTTGATGATATGCTGTCAGCTCTCATAGTATATAGTGTAATAGATAAGAAGCAGGATAAGAACTTCGATTGTGACGATTACGCATACCTTGGATCAACCCTTGCCGACAAGATGGGTCTTGATTGGGGTGTTGTATATGTTGATGGTTTAAAAGATAAGCATGTAGCTAATATTAATGTAGTAACAGGCCGGGTCATAGATGTTGCTGTTGTAGGAGACTTTAAATATATGCTGCGTCCGCTACTGGACAGATATACAAAGGCCTCTGATGATATAAGCAAAGTTGAGATAGTGGGTATCGTTGATGGAAAACAGAAGAGAGTTAACCTGAGCAATTGGGATAAGCGGGGTAAGGTAGTCACGAGTGGTGAAAAGATACAAGGCTTCTCCGCAGAAGGCATGTACTACACAGAGATGGCTAATGAGGCGCTTGACGTAGGTAATACAGCTCAGGCTCGCGAGTACGCTATAAAAGCATACGCTGTATATGCAAGTGGTGGCGCTCCTGTTGTAATGCCTATGGTTGCGCGCGGCCTATCAGGTCTCCTTTATAACCTAGGGTTAGAGGCTCTTAAGGCTGATCCACTAGACTTGAAAGCGAAGGAAAGTGCGCTTGGTTTCTTGAAGATGTCTGCTAAAGTTAGCGATCCTGTTAAAAAGGCTCAAGCCCAGGGCGTAATAGATAAGATAGCTAATGCTGACGGAACCTTTAAGACCTTTACGATTAAGAAGAATCCAGGCGGCGGAATTACTATTATATCTGAAGGAGAGATCGCTAAGTTTAGTAAGGTCGACTCCTTCTACATCAACCCGCTCTCTAGAGATGCTAAGCTGCGTGATCTGCGCAACAAGATACCAGCTGTGTTGGCGCAATTCAATAAGGCTCACATAAA
>JBHPDT010000106.1:0-6383 GCA_042577545.1 Candidatus Omnitrophota bacterium
TAAGTTTTGCCAATGCTTCCTTTGGTTTGCCCGAAAGTCCAAACATAAGATCAGGGGATGTCTCATTTTCAAATCCTGATACTTCCACGCTTAATATACATCAGGGGACCCAGAAAGCTATAATCGATTGGAACCAGTTTTCTATCGCCAGCCCAGAGACAGTAAATTTCATGCAGCCATCTCAAACCTCTGTGGCCTTAAACCGCGTGACTGGAGGAAGTATCTCAGAAATATTCGGAGCCTTGAACGCGAACGGGGAAGTTTGGCTTATCAACCCCAATGGCATTGTATTTGGCGCTAATTCGAGAATAAATGCCGCGGGATTTATGGCATCGACGCTTAATATAAATGATCAGGATTTTCTGAATGGCTCCTGGAACTTCAACAAGTCTTCACAGGTCGATGGCTATATAATTAACAAGGGCTCTCTTGCGGTTAAAGATGGCGGATATATCGCCCTGCTTAGCGATGTAGTGCGCAACGAAGGAGTGATTGAGGCAAGATTGGGCAAGGTCGTACTCGCTTCAGGTGAGAAGATAACTGTAGAGCTTGATAGCGAGGGCACAGTTTCAGTAGCTATAGATGATCTTGTGGATGATTCAGATTTTAGAGCGGAAAATTCTATAATGAATAAAGGCGTTATTTTAGCTGATGGTGGAACAGTGAATCTAACCGCTGGGGTTCTAAATGGTATCTTTGAGAATGCGGTAAATAATGAGGGTATTATCAGGGCAAATAGCCTTGTTAATAAGAATGGCGCTGTATATCTGATAGCGCATGGCGAAGATGCCTTAGTAGCAAATTCCGGTACCATAGACGTGAGCGCTACTGAGTCCGGAGCAGATGGAGGCTTCGTAGAACTAAGCGCGGATAGATTGAATATCGGAGGCGACATTAGGGTAGATAGCATTGATGGACAAGCTGGCGAGCTTCTGCTTGATCCGATAAATCTCTATATACTCAATCAGTCCCCGGGTGATGATAATTTAGGATCGACCGTAGGAGAGGCATGGCTTGAGAATTTTAATGGAAATATTACTTTACAGGCTGACAGCGATGTATATTTTCTTATAGGCGATGATCAACTCAATCTGCAATTTTTTGACACAGAGACCTTTAGGGTAGAGGCTGGTAATAATATAGTATTAAATGACGACAGCATAACGACTCAGGGTGGTAATATTGAATTAATATCAGATTACCTTGTTGGTGTCTCTGATGGCAATGGAGACCTGCTTTTGGGTATCGGCAACACAATCACGACAAACGGAGGCAATGTTCTACTAAATGGAGCTAATATCAATGTGAGCAGCCCCATAAATACGGGTGGTGGTAATGTTGATATTGTTGCTTCAAAGAATGTGACACATGGGTCGAATGGGGATGTTACAACTTCAGGCGGGGATTTCGTTGGATTTGCCAGTGGTGACTATAACTTTAGGCTCGATTCATCTGTTGATACTCAGGGAGGCGCTCTTAATGTTGGCGCTGGCGGAGATCTTGTATTAGGTTCTGACACCAATCAGGTGGAATATACCTGGTCGTGGGAATATGATTATCCTCTCAGCGGATGGAGAACCTTCCATTTTAAAGAACTTGGCTACTATTATATAGATAACAGCACAGGCTCTCCTGTACTTGTTCCGCTCGTTAAGGGATTTGATATAGGCAAGGATGGAAATCCACGAATTTCTGGTGCTGGGGTAATATATGGTGATATAGGCGAGATACTTAAGCTATATACCACATCTATAGGAAATAAAGAAGGTATATTGACATTTTACCAGGATCCTCATCTTAATGCTGATGGCATGAACCACGTTATTATTGATGGCAGTAAATATCACTGGGAGGATATACATAAGTTAGGGGATAGAGACTATGATGACGAGGTTATAGATTTTACCTTTACCCGCAAAATATTTAAACCGATCATTCCTCCGCCGCCTGTTTCAACTCCTGAGGTTCAGGCGATCAGGGCATTATTCTGGGATATGAGGTTTAAAATACCGAAAAAACATTTCACCGAAGATCTACAGATCACATATACCAAGGGCCCGATAGAGCTTGTTGCTGAACAGATATTCTTCTACCATCCTTTAATTGAGATGGATATGTATGAGATGCCTGCTCTTGAAGAAGAGTTTTATGATTTTATAGGCGGGCAGATATTGCACAATAGACCGATGTTGCTACAGGGCGCGGTAGAGGGTCAATAGCCTGATTAATACTGAAATATTTTTTGATTGTAGAAAAAGCCATTCTTGTTAAGAATGGCTTTTCTTTTTGCTATCTTTCTAATATAATGTAATGTGACTGAACTTAAGGAGGGTATTATGTTATTTCTTAGAAGCAATATGCGTTATATCACTTTTATATTCATATGTTCTGTTTTTTGTCTTGCGGATTCCGGTTGCGCCAGGAAGGAGTCTCCGGAGAAGATAGCTATACAAATAAATACCTATTCTCTTGGCGTTGATGAATTTAATAAACTTTTTTCTGAGCTTGGGGTTGCCCAAGATACGCCGCAGGCCCGCGATGCCTTCTTGGAAAATTTAATAAACCGAAAGCTGCTTCTGCAGGAAGCGCAGAGAGAGGGGCTTGACCGAAAACAGAACTTTCTTGCGGATATAGAAAATTTC
This sequence comes from Candidatus Omnitrophota bacterium, assembly GCA_042577545.1. GTDB lineage: Bacteria > Omnitrophota > Gorgyraeia > JABMRG01 > JABMRG01 > JBHPDT01. Next base: position 2,643 of record JBHPDT010000106.1, read on the forward strand.
TGGGAACAATCGTTGTTAAAGATAGTCATAGATAATAAGACAAAGGAGATCTCAAGCAAAATACAGGTACGGCCCGAGGAGATAAGAGACCATTGTGAAAGATGGATTAGGGAGAATCCGGACAAGGCCCATATGAAGTCATATGATAATATCTATAAGGATATTAATATTAAACTTTCAAGAGAGAAGCAGGTGCAGGCCATCAACGCCTGGATCGATGAGATAAGGGCAAACTCGAATATTGAGATAGATAAAAAGGCCATTGGAATAGAATAAATTGAGGAGGTAGTAAGATGCCAGACCATGCTATGAACAGAAGAAGAACGTATTTTATAGATAAGAGCTTTCAGGGAAAATTTATTATGAAGTTCTGCATGCTTATTATAATCGCGAGTCTACTGACAGGACTCCTTATCTATTCTTTCAACCGTCATTCAACGACTGTGGCATTCGAAAATCTAAGGGTTGTTACCAAGTCGACCTCGGATTTCATCCTTCCTATAATGCTGCAGATAATGGTGGCTGTAACCGTATTGGTTGGCATAAGCACTATAGTGGTAACGTTATTTACATCCCACAAAATTGCAGGCCCTCTATATAGGTTTAGGGTCGATTTGGGTAAGATTAAAGACGGCGACCTCTCATTTACAGCCAGGACTAGAGCAAAAGACCAGCTAAAGCAGGTTATGTCTGAGTTTGAAGGTATGAGTATAAGCCTTAGAGAATCTATAGGCAATCTCAAGAAGGATTGGGATCCCCTAAGAACTCATCTACTAAAAGAGCAGAAAGGCTTAAAGGCGCAGGAGAAGAAAGAACTGCAAGCTAGTATTGATAGGATAGATTCTGAGCTTGCCAGATTTAAATTATAATAATATGCGCAGATATATTTTCTTAATAGCCGCTGTATTGCTTTTTGCATGTAATCTCTTGTTGCCGCCGGCGCTTGCGGGCAAGGTCGTTGTAAATGATGGGTTTAAGACCGACAGGCAATTTAGGAGCTCTTATTTTAACATTTATGTAGAGTCAGATGTGAGCATGCGGACTCTCTTAATTAATTTGTACGTGCCTCCCAGTATTACAGGTATAGTGAAGAAATCTGTCGTTCTTTCAGAGGAGTCTTCGTTGCCCTCGCAGCTAGATATGCTCTACCTGGCTGTCGCGGAATTGATGGATATAAGACTCAAGAATTTTAAATGTGATATAAAAATATGCTCTGATGCGGCGCGTCTCTCAGCTGTTGCCAAGAAATTATACGGCAGGCATGTGCGCACAGGAGGTTTTTACGTAGCTGAAATAGATACCCTATATGTTGATGCCCAGAATGTGAATATAAATGTATTAGGCCATGAGTTGAGCCACGCCATACAGTGTGAGTACTTTGTAGTACCCCCACCAGAGAAGATCCAAGAAATCCTATCAGGATATGTCGAGTATCAACTAAGAAAATACACAAAATAAATTGGGGACGGTCCTAAAGGGGACAGGTCTCAGCATAAAATTTTCAATTTTTTGTCAAGAATTTCATCATATGGCCTTGATTCATTTATACATTTACGATATGCCTTTTGCCTCTTTAAAGTAGATTTACCCATATCTTTGTATAAGGGGTTCGAAGTTACCAAAGAATCTCGGAAGCCCAATGCATAGTATAAATAGCTTGAATAAACATAATTCCTCAGATTATCAACAATGTTAGCCCTAAGAGGATTTCTTTCTATATAGCGGGCACATTCTAAAAGATAACGATTATCTTCAATTGGTATGCATTTATATCGATTTTGATACAAATAACCAACTGTATCGTATTTCTTGTGATGATATTTTGCATATGATTGACATATGCCTTTCATAAATATAGGTAGAGCTGTTGCTTTCAAAGCCTTAACAAGTAGGTGAAAGTGATTAGGCATGATTACATAATGATATATGATAATGTTGTGATCTCCTAGGTAATTGCGTATATATTTCTTGAATACTGTATAGTCTGCTTTGCTATGGAATAAGGCCTGTTTATTATGCCCTCTGTTGAAAACATGATAAACACCCCCATCATATAGCTCACGTGCGGATCTTGGCATAAATGCCCCCTTTCTTTGTCATGCTTCTGGATAGATGCCAAATCTCATAATTTATGCCCCTTACTTGTATATGTCGTAAAAAGTAGGCATTTTCTTTCAAAAAAAATGAAAAAAAATAAAAAAAATCGTGCTCAGACCTGTCCCCTTTGTACACGTCCCCAATATTTTTTATAATTTGCTTGACAATGGGGGGAGGTGTGGTAAAATAGCACTCGTCTTCGGGAAAGGGTGAAAATCCTGACTGGTCGTTAACCCAGCCCTTTCTCAACACTATGTTGAGTATTCAGAAAGAGCTGGGTAAAGCCGACGAGTCCCAATAAGAAATAGGGACAGAAAAGGTGTGATTCCTTTGCCAATAGTATAGTCTAGATGAGAGAAGGCAGCGAAAGTAATCTATTCGCAACCATGAATTTAAGCCCCGAAGAGTATATATGCGGGGCTTTTGTATTAGTAAAGGGGTAATTATGAAATTTAACACAATCGCAGAGGCTATCAAAGATATAAGAGATGGTAAGATGATCATAGTCACAGATGATGAATCTCGTGAGAACGAGGGCGATCTGGTGATGGCAGCTTCATTTGTGAGCGCTGATGATATCAATTTTATGGCTAAATATGGACGCGGCCTTATATGCGCGCCTATCGAATCCAAGAGGATGGAAGAGCTTAAGCTCCACCCCATGCTCCATAATGCTAATACACCTTTTGATACAGCCTGGACGGTCTCAGTTGATGCTACAAAGGGAACGTCAACTGGCATATCCGCACATGACAGAGCGCTTACTATTAAAACTATCATAGATGCTGATACCAAGCCAGAGGATCTAATCAGGCCAGGCCATGTATTTCCGTTGCTTGCAAAAGAGGGCGGTGTACTGGTTCGCGCAGGCCACACAGAAGCTAGTGTAGACTTTGCACGATTGGCTGGGTCCTACCCTGCGGGAGTCATATGTGAGATCATGAATGATGATGGAACAATGGCTCGTACACAAGATTTGCTTGAGTATGCCAACAAGCATCATCTTAAGATATGCACGATAAAGGATCTGATAGAATATAGGCGCAGGCTTGAGAAGCTGGTTAGCCAGGCCGCAAAGGCAAAACTTCCTACAGAATATGGTGAATTCCAGCTTATTGTGTATGAGTCAAAGGTTGATAAGAAGGAGCATATGGCGCTTATCAAAGGAGACATAAACAATGGCGAGCTCGATGGGATCCTAGTCAGAGTACATTCCCAATGTATTACTGGTGATATATTTTCTTCAAGAAGATGTGATTGCGGAAAACAGTTGCATAATGCTATGGCTCAGATAAGCAAAGAAGGCCAAGGCGTTCTCCTGTATATGAATCAGGAAGGCAGGGGCATAGGCCTTGTCAATAAGATGAAGGCGTACTGCCTTCAGGATGAGGGGCTTGATACTGTTGAGGCTAATAATGCCCTGGGTTTTGACGCTGACCTAAGAGACTATGGTATAGGCGCGCAGATGCTTGTAGATCTGGGGATTAAGAATATAAGACTGCTTACTAATAACCCTCATAAGATAATCGGCCTCGAGGGTTATGGTCTGCGTATAGTTGAGAGGGTTCCGATTGAGACAACAGTAACCGATGATAATAGAAGATATCTATCGACCAAGAAAGAGAAGCTCGGTCATACCTTAAA
>JBHPDT010000107.1:0-6310 GCA_042577545.1 Candidatus Omnitrophota bacterium
CAGAGTAACGGTGATTTAGGACTTGATTTTGTTGCAGTATGAGTTACAATTTACCGTTTATCAAAAAAACAAAAAAATACTTGACATAAGTCGGTATTATTGATATAATTTATATACCATTAAAAAAGTATTTAAGAGTAGTTCAGTATTGCATTATCCTCCCTGGAACATATACTGACCAACTTATTTAAATTTTTTATACTTCTAAAATTTTTGTTTTCTATAGAACTTTTTTGCCCTTTGATCTCGAAATGACCGTCGAGAACGAAGGGTTGGTTTGTATTTGGGTTATTAAAGACTTTTAATTCGGATAACAAAAAAACAGGAGGAGAGTATGCTACGCAATACAAAACTTACCAAGGTAGTATCAATATTAATATCTACATTATTTATTATCAATAATATCTCATTCGCTGCAGAAGACGCGGCGAATTTTTTATTGCAGAAGGAGTCTGCCCTAAGAGAGATGTCTAGCGGCACAGGGGGAGCGACCCCTGCCCTTCTTGAGGGGGCGCTATCTCAGAGAGAGGCGTTTCCTGTTAAGATGCTTGGTGAAAAGAAGGGTTCAATAGACATGTCTAAAGAGCCTGATCATGCCCAGGTGCTGGGGTCTCTCGAAATTACGCTCGATCCTATGAAAGATGATGGCAGTCTCTCTATGGGCCCGTTGGCTGTTAATGATGAAGCAGATAGAGATTTAGCTGATACAGCAACCGCTCTCCTGTTGTTTGGCGGTTCAAAGTTTAGTGACAAAAACAATGAGCTGTTAAGAGCCAGCAAGGGAGCCAGTTCTTTTATAGATGGGAGATCGATGTCAGGAATATTTAGCAAGCCTGTAACGGTTCAGATAGTGAAAGATAATGACAAGCTTGTTGATGTAGCTCCCGTAAGCTTTGATGTTGAAAGTCCAGAGGTTGCTATCAGGATCGATTCTGATATCATCGAGGCTCTTGATATAAAAATGGATGGCGGACGCTTAAAATCCGGTTTGGGCGATCACATCAGAGATGGTGTTGCTATGCTCTACTCCATGTCATTGCTTCATTCCATGCTTATCTTACAAGGGAAATCCCAGCGTGACGCATTGCACGATGTGGTAGATTATTATCTAAGCTTTACTAAAGATGAGAAGGATTCTCTTCGTACAGTGTTAAGGACTGATAAGATCGATAGCGGTAACGCGTTTAATATCTTTTTACACGCCATTACGGATGTTGAGTTAGCCGCAGAGATAGAGGAGTCAAAAGATTTTGATATGAGCGCGCATGTCTCGACAAGATCCGCTGATTTAGCAAAGGGTATACAGCTAAGGGATCATATTCTTCTTGATATAAGGCTTGATGATACGGATCAGGCATTGCTTGATAGTGTAATCGCTGCCGCAGATGCGAAAGAAGCTGAGGATCGCAGCATCTTTGAAAAAATCTGTATAAAAGTTGAAACTGCGAGGAGTCTTACTCAAGAGGATAAAGAATATCTTGAAAAAGAGATAGAGGATATGCGCGACACATACAAGTGGCGCGATAAACAGATCAGCTGGCTTATGCTGCTTGAGAAGATCGATATCCCTTATGATTATGAGGAAGTAGCAAAGATAATGAGCGATGGCCGAAGAAGAGCTGAAGAGGGAACCTTAAATGTCGATGAGTGGCATGCTCAGCTGCATGAGGCTATAGCCAAGACCTATAATAAAGAGGTTGAAGACGCGAATATATTCAGGGTTGCTAAATATTGTAACCAGAATGACATACAGATCTTAGTAGGACGCTTAGGAAGAGCGTTTGAGAACCAGGCGCGCAAGACATCTGACGCCCGTTTAGTCATAATCAGGCCCGAGCTTCAGGAAGCAGCGCAGGCGCTTAGAGATCTCGTATTCTCAATAGATGCTGATAAGGATGAGGCAAAGCTTTCTAATGAACTCGTAAATCTTCGCGTAACAGCGGAAGAGCTTCTTGGGCTCTCAACACAGACAACTATACCATCTTTTGTTGAGATAGATGTTGCTATTACAAATTTCAGAGAAGCAGCCGCAGAATACCAGAGAGTCGAGATCAAGGAACTGGATGAGGAGAAGGATAGATACCAACGCCAGCCTATGGCAACACCTGCCAGGGTGAAATGGTATGATGGCCTGATAGAAGCGGTAAATGGCAATGTAGCTTCGATCAGAGAGCAGCTAGCTGAGGCGAAAGGCCTTCTCGTAGGATCTGATACGAGGAATGCCGCATATGTATTTCTTATCCAGAGAATATTTCCTCCAGAGACACACAAACTTGCCAAGGGCATAACGAATAGGGATGTCGATGCCGGTAAGGAAGAGGATATCAGGGATCTGCTTAGAACAGGCGGCCACCTGGCCTATGTTACACCTGGTGATGGCGCGCAATATAGTCCGATAAGTTTTGCCGATCATATTGTAGAAGCTATTCCTATGCTTGTTATGGAGAGGATCATTGAACATGACGGCGTACAGATGACCCAGGCTGAGGTAGACCAGAAGGGCATGGAGGAGTTCTTCAGAAACGTATTTTCACCCAATTTCTTAAAGGATATACAGAACTACCTTGATACGAATTATATCCAGATGGCGCGTGAGATATTATTTGCCACACCACAATATGCTGATTCAGTTAAGAGGTATGAGGAGCTGCCATTCCCAGAGTTTATGAAGGCGCTTTTAAAGGCGCATCCAGATCTGCCTGTTCATATCGCTTCAATAGCTGCCATGATAGATCAAAGTTACGGAGATCTCTTAAAAGAGGTGCTTGAATATCAGAGTAAGAACGGTTGCGACAGAATTACTGCGATAAGAGATGTTATAGTAGGTGATGATAGAGATACCTCAAATAAAAACCTTGTTCATAGCTTCTTGTCAAAGATGAAGAGCTGGGATAATGTTGCTGATAATATACAGAAGGTTAACCACGAGGTGCTGGGAAGAAGCAAAGATGCGGATACCGCGTTAAGCGTAAAACATAATAGAGTCAAACCCTTCTGGGATTGGAAGGCGCGCAAGAGACCCACATTCCATGATCTTACTACCCAGGCCCCGGGGCTTACAGAAGGATATATACAGACATGGATAGAAGAAGAGATGACTCTTATTAAGATACTCGAAAATAACGAAGCTCTAAGTAATGAGGTCAGGGCTAAAACAGGAGATTATACAAAGAGGCTTGTGGCTTGCACAAAGAAGGTGCTTGATGAATATGGCATGATGCCTGATGTAGAGACCGTAATGCTTGAGCGCGGGTTTCCCGAAGAAGCAAGAGATAAGGCTATATTAGATATGCTTACTATATATCCGTTTCTTGCAAAAGAGGTAGCAAAGTTAGCGGTCCTTATAGAGGATTCTGAGCATGAGAAAGCCAAGGCAACAGATAAATCATGGGAAGAGGTAAGAGATCTCGATAATGCGCAGGATGTACGCGATATAGATAAGTATGTCCAGGCTCATATGAGTGATACTGATTTTCTTGGGAAGGTAATAAATGAGGTAGTGGCTCTGCATGGTATTACATTGCAGAATGAGATAAATAAATACGCCGCAGATCAGGCAGCGCTGGGACATGAGGTTATGTATGGAGACGCTGCGCAGGCTGTAATAAAGGCTGATGAGACCTATCTTGATGATTTCAATAATCAGTTAAGGTTTGTGGCGCGCCAGGATATATTAGAGGAGCTGGATAAAGAGGCCCCTGAGAAGATGATACTTGAGCAGGTCAGCAGGTTTGTAAGGAGCCATACTAAGCTTAGTATATCCACAGCAAGAAAAGAGATCATAGCAAAGCACCATCTCCAGCATCTTATGGCGGATCCGCGATACCACCCCTCCTCAGAGGGGCTTAAGAAGATGTATAACCTTCTATATACCCCCAGCAGAGTAAACTTAGGATATAAAGAGTTATGGTCTATTACAGGCTGGTCGCAGGCTATAGGCGCTAAGGATGCTGAGGCAGCGGCAGCTGGATATGATTTTTATAGACTTATTAATGCCCACCCTGTTATATATATGTCTCCTAAGATAGCGGAGGCCCTAAAGGCGGCGGAGAATGGTTCTATGCAGCAGCAGCTTGCTTTTACAGGCGCTATATCTATGCTGATAGACTATCTTGGCGACGGTGATGTTCAGGAGCTCTTTGATGAGATGATGTCAAGGGGTGATAGGGTGCTTCATATGGCTACAGAAGGCTATGGCGGATATTGTGTACCAAAAGACGGACTATTTTTAGCGTTTGTAGTCGCCCTCTCCCAGGAACATAAACTAGGAGATATGGGCGTTGATCCAAGGTTCCATGGTTTTGTAATGTATCTGGCTAAGAAACTGCTTGCAAAGAAACCTGAGCTTAATAATGATTTCGCGTGGGAGATGTGGACAGCCAAGGAGTTTCTAGCTCCTGAAAAACTGAACCAGCATTTCAAGGACTATCTGGAGCAGGCCGACCAGGATATAGAAGCAGCTGATGGAGATTTTGACGCAATCTCAGCAGAGTTTGCTAAATATGTAAGGCTGGGAAAGAGTGAGAATACAGGCGATCAGCTCCTGGTCTTTAATATAAATAACCTAGCCAATATAATCGCCACAGTAGGAAAGCCAGATGTTGGGATCGCTTCAGGTTCGAAGCTTCTCTCAGCTGAGTTGGCTGAATGGTCTCTTGGTTCACAAATTATACAATCAGAGCGCACCAACAGGATGATGCCTCTTATTAAGGCCTGGAAGATATTAAGAGATAATCCAGACCAGGTAAATTTAAGCGCTGAATATAAAAAGATCACAGGTGAGATGGCAAATGTAGCGGATGTCAGGTTTGCCACAGGTATCAGAATATTTGAGTTCTTGACAGGATGCTGTGACCACCTTATAAGGCAGTTCGATCCAGAGGGTCAGCACATAGCGCGTCTTATGAGATTCGGTTTTGATCCTAAGAGTGAAGATGAGGATGTAAAAAAGGCCGCGATCTGGTATATGAAGAAGAATAATATAGATCCTAATGACACAATGACAATTAACCGCTTAAAGAAGGAGATGCCCTACTATGAGCCTCCTAAGGATATTATCTTAACAGCTACAAGCGGTGTAGCGGTTGATGACATATTTACCTATACATCAGATAGACAGGTCAAGATGGATGATATCGCGACCAGGGTACATGAACAGCTTGCTGAGATGGGTATATCTGATGACCAGATAGCGGCCTTCTCAGATATCTATGGAGCGGAGATCAGTCAATGGCCTATTATAAAGGATCATCCTGATCTGCAGAAGACTCTTAATATGAAGATCGATGTAAAGGGCGCTGATAACGAGATATATTCATATCCGTTTAAGACAGCCATCCATTACCTTGCCCTAAAACAGAGGACCATAGCAAGAGATTATAAGAAAGGTCTACAGGGATGTGACGCGGTCAACCTGGGTGTTGTATCAGGTGAGATGGAGGAAATTCTGCACAGGTATCCTGAGCTTATCGCTTATATGTTAAACGGCCGCCCTGATGAGGAGCCTAAGCTTTATGACGGCTCACCTGGACGAGCAGATACGGTATCACGAGCGTATATGGATATGGATGTAGAGCTCTTCTTCGCGACTTGTGAGAACTGGGGCCTTGCCAATGGCGAATTCGCCAATGAAGAGCGTTTTGGCAAACTCGGTAAATACGTAGCAAACGGTGTTGGTCCGGAGAAGGCTGATAGATTAAGAGGGCGTATGCGCGCTCACAGAAACAGAGCCCTTGAGTTATATAATGCCTTATTAGCTGTTAAGGCTGCCAAAGATGGCGCGCCAAAAGATAAGGCCACAGAAAAGGCTAAGGCTATTTTGGCTATCATTGAACAGGAGATATCTCATACAAATGAGGCAAAATTTGCCAGAAAACACGAGCAGATGCTCATTAGATTTAAGAAACATCTTCCAAGAGACGCGTGGTTTTCGCGATCACTCTCTAAACTCTCTTCAGGGATGCCATTGGAGTATATGAATACAGGTATCTGGCTTGCTATGGGTGGTATGCATCTTCTCGCAGGCAGAAATGCCGGAGAGATCGAGGAGATACTTACCAATATTAATGAGGCGCTTGGAGAGGTAAGCGCGACCGGTCTTGCTGATGTGGATAAGAAGTACGCTAAGCTCCAGATGAGCGATGACGATATCAATAAGTGTTCAGCATCCTTTATGCATCCTGCGTATGAGCCCGAGGTGGGCGCGTTTAAACAGGAGACATTGGTTGAGATCTCATCAAAGGCCATGGAAGCAGCGTCTTCGCAGGCTCGCGCAAGAAAACTCGCAATTGAAAAAAGAGGCGCTGTATCA
>JBHPDT010000108.1:0-6026 GCA_042577545.1 Candidatus Omnitrophota bacterium
GGCTACTAGTGGGTGCATTGCAGAGCTAGAAAGAGGGGAGATATTAAACTTTACATTCACATCCTTTTCTTTTCAATATATTTATTTGACCCTTTATGGAATCAATATAGTCATTCTGTGTCTTTCTTCCTACTGCCAACTTAGCAGGAAGTTTGCTTTTGTGCTTATACCCTCTTCTTCTCATCTCATCTACAAGTTGTTCATGCCTTAAATATAGTGGTCTTAATTTGCCCTTCCATCTTAATGTTTCGGGGTGCTTGGAATATCCTTTTTTGTTCTTGGTTATAACAACCCAGATAGCATGTAATTCCCTATGCTCACCCAGCAGGTGGTTTCTACACAACTTTTTAGGTGGAATATCCCAAATCCTCATAGCTATATAATACGCCTTTAATAGATCATAATCAAGGCATAAGCCTATCATCAAAAAAAGAGATTATTGTTATAGGGTGGGTTTTATAATGCTAATTCTTCCCGCCTTTTTTTGCCTTTGGCAAGGTTGCACAGAGGCAGGGAGACGGACTCGATTTCCGTAACTGTTTGGCTTATACAATATTAGAATTTGTAAAAATGCTAACGTGTTAAAATTGCGCTATGCCCTATGCTATATCTTTAAAATATAGCCTGTCGCTCTTCCCTTTCCAATTTTTTCAATAATACCTGCCTCAAGAAGTCTGTTGAAATCCTTGCGTGCCGTCTCATCAGAGCAGTGGCAAAGTTTACAATATTTTTTGGTCGTTATTTTTTCAGAACATCCTAACATCCATTTCAGAACCTTTATTTGTTTCTTATCCAGTTTTGCCTGGTCTCTCTGACTCAAAATATCTTTTATATCTAAAACCTTTTTCTCTTTGCTGATTTCATTTTGCACTCTTTCAAGCTGTTCGCCTAGAGCCTTTAGGTAATAAATTATGAAAAATGTTGTATCATTACCATGCAATCTTGTGTTCTGTATAGCCTTATAGTATTCTGCACGGTGGTGGTCAAAATAATCTGAAGGTGACAAAAAGTTTATAAACTGGTAGTCCTGGTTCATCAAAAACATATTAGATAGTGCCCGCGCTGAACGACCTGTATAACGTCAACTATTTTTTCCACCCAACGACAATTACTTTTTCCGGTTTTGACTTAAATTTTTTTAGTTCACCTCCTTTATTTTACGGTTTTTAGCGGTATCCATACGATAGCTGTCGATATTCAGAATTATGGGGACACACTATTTAATTAGTAGCTCCCCCTTTTCTTTTTCTGCTTCTCTTAGGGCCTGGTTTTTGCTTTCTAAGATTTCTATTCACCACTCCCTCAAGTTGTTCTATAAATTTATCTGAGCCTAAAGGCCTGCCGGTGTTCTCATGCCTTCTTAATAAATCAATCTCTTGCTCTGTGGTTTGTTCTTGCAAAAATGTGCTCCAGTTATCTATCATGTCTTTCAATATGGTATCCTCTATAAAATCTATTTTCTCTTTCCCCATATGATGTCTTACACTTGACCACTTATAATCTTCTGCTTTTTTTACTATTTTTGCTGTAACTGGATTTAATAAAATATATCTTACTGCTGCATAAAGATAGTTTTCATCCAATACATATGAACTGAACCTACCTTGCCACAAATAACCGCGCCAGTTTTCACGAAGATTGATCATTCTTGTGTACTTCTGGTGAGTATCTCCGATTCCATCAGCTAGACTACTATGTTTTTCGGGAATTACAATAAGATGCACATGGTTTGGCATTAGGCAATAGGAAATAATTTTAATATGGAATTTTTTGGAATGTTCTTTTAAAAATTGGAGGTAATTGCGGTAATCGCTGTCTTTGAAAAAGACTAGCTGCCTTCTGTTTCCTCGCTGTATTACGTGGTGAGGATAATCTATAGCTACTACTCGTGCTATTCTTGGCATAGATCAAATTATACACAATTTTTGTGTTATTTGTCAATGGATTAAGTAGTGTGTCCCTATAATTTAAAAGATGCGCTGGTATACAGAAAGTATACAATTTCCTATTGTCGTTCTGCCCATGTGTTAATACCTTAATATCCCCTTAATTTTTTCTTTAAATCTTCCGCTTGTTTTATTCCTTTTTCTGTCAAATAAACTGATTTGTTTTTTCGCCTTTGGGCAATAAGTCCCTCTTCCTCTAGCTTATCAAGACTTTCAAAGGGGTATCCTTTCCAACTGCGCAGTAAACACTTTTGCACACATTCTTCTTCTTCCCAAGAAGGAACTTTTTCTTCCCAGGAAGTAAGGTAAAGAAGCAATAGAGTTAATTTCTTAATTTGGTCTTCCATCTTTTCCTCCCAGCACAGGCAATCCCAATCTTTTTCTCAAGCCATTGATATCAACTTTATGGGGATCATCTGGCATCGCTCTTTGTGACCGATCAATAAAAGTAAGCACATCTTCTAGCTTTTGTCTGCCACTTTCCGTTTTGACCGCCTGGGTGGGCGTCTTATAATCCAAGGCTGGTATCTTTTGCCTCATCCAATCATTATGATAATAGTCCTCAGCTTTATCCTTTAGAAATTTTCTCACTTTGGGATCCGCATAAAGCTCTTTCTGATTCTTTTCAAACCTTTCCATTTCTTCTTCTGACAACTGGGGCATTGAACCAAAGTCTTTCGCTTCAATCTTTTCGTAAGTTAAGTATTGATTAAATCCCCTCGATAGTTTACTTTTGAGCCTTAAGGCACGCTGCAGAGAGTTTATTTCAGCAATAAGATAATTACCTGCTATAGAAAGTGTCCCTAGGATTGTTGTGGGAAAAGACCTGATTCTTCTGTTACCTTTTTTATACCATATCCACATATTATTGTCTTCGTCAAAGCGAAAATTTTGCACTGAAGACAGCTTCTCAGTAAGCCCTTCTCGTTGCTTGATCTTGAAGAATGTCTTTGAAAATCTCATCGGCTCACCATCTGTATTTTGCAACTCTGGCATTTTTTTAGCAGCAATCTTCTCCTCTTCTATAAAGTTACTGTTCCCCAAAAGCATATATTCCACCCAGAAGAGAGTCGCCGCCCTGCATGATTCTCTAAAAATATTATTTTCTGATAATTCACCGTTATAATTATCCTTAAGAAATACCTCCTTTTGCTTCCGCGTTGCCTTTGTGAAATTGCTCTTTGCCGAGGAGGGAAATATATATGGCGGTGTATACATATAAGCCGCAAACATAAGACCGATAAGCCGCAGATACCAAATATCACCTTCCTGAGCCTCCTTCTCAAAAGGTTCATTTGCTCGGTAGACTATCCATTCGTACCCAGTGCCTAATTCCTCAAAAATCATCTTGTCATCTAGTACCGTTTTTATTTCGTAAAAAGTACAATAGCTGTCCGCAAAGTGCCGCGCGTGTGTTGGTCCAGGTTCATTTAATTTATTCAAAAATGGCGATTTAAGGAACCGCTCGCATATTGTTTCTTTGGTATCTCCAAAACGAAAATCAAAGTGCAGCCAGGTCATAAATAAACTTGACGGCACACCATCATCTTGGCCGGGCTTAAACTTCCTTTCAAAATCAGACGCCGCTTTTTTTAGCTCTTTCCCGTCCTTATCAAACTTCATAAACCCTTCTGCAAAAAACGCAACCCCTTGATAAAGCATCATGTAGTCATCAAGCACGGTTCCGGTTCTTAAATCTTCAGGTATGGAATAATCCATTTTTTCATTCATTCCGCAACATTTTTTATATTTTTTTCCACTGCCACAAGGGCACGATTCGTTTCTGCCGACTTTCTTACTCATTTAAACGCCCGAAATATCCTGTTAAAGATTAATACAATAACTGTGCGCTATTAATGCGCATTTAGTGCGCATTACTTTTTTTCTATTTTGCTCGCTACCTTATAATGCGTACCCTTACCCACCTTTCCTATTCGTTGAATTACTCCTTTTTTCTTCAGGTCGGTTAAATCATAAGATGCGAGTCGCCTCTTAACATTATTCAATACCTGATATTGCTCATTTGTAATTCGTCCTTTTTCTTTAATATATTTGATTGCTTTTATTTGTCGATCATTAAGTCCTAGTGTTTGCAGGGTTTCTTCAGTGAATATATCCCTTGGCAAGATTGTCCTAAATTCCACTTTTCTGATTAACACAAATTTCGGTTCTGACGCACCCTAGCCAATTATGGGGACATACTACTTAATTAGTAGCTCCCCCTTTTCTTTTTCTGCTTCTCTTAGGGCCTGGTTTTTGCTTTCTAAGATTTCTATTCACCACTCCCTCAAGTTGTTCTATAAATTTATCTGAGCCTAAAGGCCTGCCGGTGTTCTCATGCCTTCTTAATAAATCAATCTCTTGCTCTGTGGTTTGTTCTTGCAAAAATGTGCTCCAGTTATCTATCATGTCTTTCAATATGGTATCCTCTATAAAATCTATTTTCTCTTTCCCCATATGATGTCTTACACTTGACCACTTATAATCTTCTGCTTTTTTTACTATTTTTGCTGTAACTGGATTTAATAAAATATATCTTACTGCTGCATAAAGATAGTTTTCATCCAATACATATGAACTGAACCTACCTTGCCACAAATAACCGCGCCAGTTTTCACGAAGATTGATCATTCTTGTGTACTTCTGGTGAGTATCTCCGATTCCATCAGCTAGACTACTATGTTTTTCGGGAATTACAATAAGATGCACATGGTTTGGCATTAGGCAATAGGAAATAATTTTAATATGGAATTTTTTGGAATGTTCTTTTAAAAATTGGAGGTAATTGCGGTAATCGCTGTCTTTGAAAAAGACTAGCTGCCTTCTGTTTCCTCGCTGTATTACGTGGTGAGGATAATCTATAGCTACTACTCGTGCTATTCTTGGCATAGATCAAATTATACACAATTTTTGTGTTATTTGTCAATGGATTAAGTGGTGTGTCCCTATAATTTTACTTCATTATAGCAGATTATTCCCATTTAGAGCAGTCCCATTATAACAGGGTTCGAAAAGGACGCAACTCCAATAAACGTGGTGCCACCCCAGAAGGGGACACCCTAAAAACACGTTACTTCCTTTAAATTATACTCCTAGAAACAACAAAACCCAAGTGAAAACTTGGGAAAGGATATTAGAAAGGTGAGACAGGCCTCGTTACTTACCATGGTTTTGGTGTTGTATAGACACCTTTTGGGCACCTAAACTTCCGTCCACTTCGACGGCTTATCTAGCCTGGCATTTTCTCCAAGCCTTATTGTATCTGGAAATTGTGCAGCTGCTAAATGTTTTTCCTTTATCTTTGCTGAACTATCACATACAGTTGTCAATTCTACCATTCTTCTACGGGGAGGAAATAAAATTTTTATCTCTTTTAAAGGGAATTTAGATTTTACAGCTTTTATAGCCGGTATTAGATCACTATCGCCTGAGATTATTATAGCCTTATCGTAGGAATCTTCTATGGCCTCTTGGAACAAGTTAATGGCAATTTGGACATCAGTTTGCTTTTCTTCGTGTGTTTTGTATTTTTTCTTACATATTTGGCATTCTCTTTCTACCAATTTAAACGGTGATATTATCGGTTCAACACTAATCGTCCTCAACGCACTAACATATGTCTGATGTCTTAGAACTTTTTCACGGCTCCAATAGGCATATGCTGAAAAATACACAATTCTAGTTATTTCCTCTTTATTCCTAAACACAAAAGGTTCTACCAATTTTCTCAAATTAAGCCATTTATACTTTCTCAACTCTGGGTGGTCTTTATTGTCAGCAATTGAGTGATATAAATTAAAACCATCAATTAAAACTAAAATTCTTTTTTTCGGAATGACTATTTCTATCATATCTCTGCCTTTCTAGAAAAAAACCGGACTCGCAGGAGCCCGGGGCCAGCAAAATACAAGATTTTACTGGGATGATATTTAAATATTATCATATCTCCCATTTCTTTGTCAACATAATTATAGCATGCAACCCACATAATATCAACCCTTCCTTTTTTAGGTGTAAAATAGCCTGTGTATAACGTCAACTATTTTTTCTACCCAACGACAATTATTTTTTCCGGTTTCA
>JBHPDT010000109.1:0-5876 GCA_042577545.1 Candidatus Omnitrophota bacterium
ATTCCTCGTGATAGAGCTGCTGCCTGCAGCTGTTATCATTCTAGTGTGCCGGATAAAAAGATATAGCATACCTGCGCTCATTTGGTTCTGCCTGCTTATCATGGTGATTTTACCGCTCTTTGAGATGGGTATCAACAATGATCTTGTAATGAGAGGTGGTCTAGTAGTATTTTTAATTATCATGATCTTCTGCGCTTATATCCTGCAGAACATATGGCGCGATAAGTCCTTAGTGGCCAGGTTTGCTGTGATATTATTTTTTGTTATGGTTATGCCGGTTTTTGTCAATGAGTATATTTATGGTTTTTGCTGCAAAAGTTATTTTTTTAGGCGAAGACCTGCAAATGTAAGGCAGTATATAGGTTATAAGATAGATAAGCATGGATTTTTTTAGATTTAAACCGATCTTAATATTACTACTGTAATGATGTCTATAGATAAATATGAGAATATAAATCTTTCTGTAGTTATGCCTGTTTACAATGAAGCAGGTACCATTGAATCTACTATTAGAGATTTCTACAATACAGTTGGTTTAAAGATACCTGACGTAGAATTTATAATAGCTGAGGATGGCAGCACAGATGGTACGCGAAGAATTCTTAAAAGACTAGCAAAGGAATTACCAATAGTTTTGATTTGCAGCAGAGAAAGAAAAGGTTATACGAAGGCCTTTAAAGATGCCTTAGCCTACGCGAAAAAAGATTTAATATTATTCAGTGATTCTGACGGTCAGCATAAACCGTCAGATGTATTTCTGCTGCTTGAGGCGATAAAAGATAATGATATTGCAAGCGGGTATAAGATGCCACGCATGGACCCGTTACATAGGATTGTAATGTCAAAGGTTTATAATTTTATCATTAACATACTTTTTAAATTTCAGATGATAGATATTGACTCCGGGTTCAAACTAATCAGAAGAGAGGTCATCGAAGATGTTCTATGGAAGGTTACGCGTATGGAATATTGCGTTATGTCTGAATTTATAATAAGATCTAAGTTAGCCGGATACAGGATAGTAGAAGTACCTGTCTCCCACATTTCACGGACAAATAGTAAAACATGTATATTTTTACCTACTAAGTTACTTGTAATAATTTTTTCGCTGCTTGTAAGTTTATTAATAATGAGATTAGGAGATACTAGATAATATGTTGGCGGATTCAATAATTTTTAAAACTATTATGCTAAAATTTCTAGGATATTAAGGTTATATGTTTCGTGTTACTGTGTTATTAACGATACTTTTGTTAACGGTTTTTTTGTTTTCGAAAAAGACCGTATTAATAAGCAGGCGTACGCAGCGAAATCTGTTAGTCATAATTTTATTCTACATTGCTATTCCATGTATTCTTTTTATATTGTCTATGCATGTTATATTAACAATAAAATATGCTTTGATATTTTTTATAATTTTTTATTTTATAAAGTCGGCAAAAGATATCTATTCCGATAATTTTATCAATACTCTGCAGGATTATAGTATAAGAGTGAATCTGCTGCTGCTCTATTTCAGTTTGATGATCTTAAGTTATAGCAGTTTACTAAATGGTGAAAGTTTTCTTTATGATTGGGCTAAGCATAGGGCTGTTTTATTGAGTTTATACAACAATCCATTTAATCCAATACTAGACGGATTTTGCTTAGACCAGGAGGTCGATCAGACGATTTTAACCTCACGACTTATATATTATTATGCATTGTATCTCCCCGCTGTATATGTTGTGCGTTTCCTTAATTTTTTCTTACATGTGAGCCAAGTAAAAACAATATCTTGGCTCCTAGCAGTGGGTTTTTTTGTATGGAACACAATAGGCCTTGTTTTAGCCTCTTTACTTTTGCCTGCATGTTGCCTTAAGATTTTTAAAGTAGAGAATAATACGTTAACGTGGGGATTTTTTTATATTATACTTTTGTTGTTTTCTGGGTCCGAATACT
The DNA here is from genome assembly GCA_042577545.1 of Candidatus Omnitrophota bacterium. GTDB lineage: Bacteria > Omnitrophota > Gorgyraeia > JABMRG01 > JABMRG01 > JBHPDT01. The sequence continues at coordinate 1,942 of JBHPDT010000109.1, forward strand.
GGTATATGGTATTTAAGCGAGGATCTCTTTTTGCTGGTCTTCACATTGATTCGGGCATTGTTCACCCAAGTGGTTATTTTGGGCAACTAAGTTCCTTTTTATGCCTTTGGCAGTGGGTTCCACAGCACTTTATAGCAGGGCTGTTGGGAGTTTTGATATTGTGCTTATATAGCGATCGCATGGATTATTTTCCTTTTGTTCTTTGGCTAGTTTTTATTATGACAAGTTCCATTTTTGCTCTAATTGGGGCTATTGGTTTGCTGTTCTATTTTCTGTATTTATATATTGTTGCGCATAAATACGAAGGCATGAGTAACATTGTATTTAAGCTGATAAGAAAGAAAGCAGGTGAATTATTTGTTGGCATAATTTTCACAATAGTAATGATATCATTTTATGCGAGAAAAATATATTCGGAAACACTTTCAATAAACAAATCTCTTTTGCTTGAAAATGGTCTATTATATTATATCAATTTTATCTTGTTTGAATTTTTTATAGTATTTTTGGTTATGCTACTCTGTAAATGCAGAAAACTACGGATACCGGCTCTTGTGTGGTATTCTGCTGTATTTATTCTTATTTTGCTATGCTTTCAACTTGGTAAGGCTAATGATTTAGTGCTTAGGGCGAGCATACCAGCTTTGCTTATTTTAGCTTTTTTTTGCGCACAGACAATTTGTGCTGCGCTATTGAATCAGTCTGCAATTTCACGTATAATAATTATTATTTTTTTCTTTTTTGCTATACCCCATTTTGTGAGTGAATATGTGTGTGGACTTCGATCAAAAACTAGTTTTATTGAACGAAGGCTAATGAGTATTAAACAATACGCGGGAACTATAAAGTGATTGGATAACTTGTGATTAATACAAACGTATTGATACTAGGAGCTGGATTAGCTGGCATAGAGCTTGGCAGACGCCTATCTGAGACAAATGATAACTTTATAATATTAGAAAAAGAAAATCAAGTTGGCGGAATGTGCAGAACTAACAGAACAGGTGATTATTATTGGGATTTTGCGGTACATGCCCTCTATAGCAAAGAAAAAACAATAATGGATTACTTGCTATCTCTGCCAATTGATTATGAGCATCATAAGAGGCATGTGAAGATAGTACATTCTTATAAAGGTAAAAGGCGATTACTTGACTACCCATTCGAATCTGGCATTAAGGATTTACCATTGAGTCACAAGCTTGAATGTGTATTTGGATATCTAAATTGCGTGAAACGAAAAAAAGATAATGCCAGTTTACGGTCATGGATAGATACCCATCTTGGCCCAGGCGTAGCAAAACATTTTATGATTCCTTATAATAGTAAGATTTGGAATTGTCAATTATGTAGAATAAGCAGCTCATTAGTAAGTTGTAAGATTGAACCAGCTTCTTTGAAAGATTTTTTACTATCCGCCCTAGGTAAAAGTGTCGTAGGGAGGGCTTATCAAGCAGAGTTTGTTTATCCTGTGCGAGGTATCCAGGAGTTGATAGATTATAGCGCTAGAAATATACAGCCTCACATTAAGTTGGATACTATTGTAGACAGGTTGCGTAGAGATCATGATAGATGGGTTGTTACCACTTCAGATGGATCGGAATATTGCGCTGAGACAGTTATTTCAACAATACCGCTGGTCGAGCTTCTTAAGAAGGTAGATGTCAAGGGAGTTAATGAAAGTTGTGATGTGTTTAAATGGAATAATACCTACTTTGTAATGGTTGGACTTAAACAAGGGTGCAATTTTGAGTTTATAAAAGACTGCCATTGGGTTTTTTTTAAGGAGGATGAGATATTTTATCGAGTTACGCTGATGAACAACTTTGGTAAAGATTCCCCCCCGACTTTGGTAGCTGAGATAACTAAAAAAGATGATATCAACAGTGAAGATGAAGAATGTATTAAAGATTTAGTTCTATCTAATCTACTGAGTTTAGGAATTATTGCAGACAAAAATCATATAGCCATTGTAGACATAAAACTTCTTAATTATACGTACCCTATTCCAACACCTGGATTAGAGTCCGTAAAGAAAGATATTGCGGATAATCTCAAACAGCAAAATCTATTTTTATTGGGACGAAATGGGAATTGGGATTATATAAATATGGATGGCATCATTAATAAAGTGGAAAAATTTATAGAGGAGAACCCGCATCTTAAGGTCTCTAAGGAGCGTGTTTTATGATATTGGTAACTGGAGCCACAGGTTATATTGGTAGCAGGCTTGTAAAAAAATTGTTAGATGACTCGCGCAATGTGAGAGCGTTGGTTATAAAGAATGACCCTCTATTAAAGACCTTAAAAAATCTAAACTGCGAAATAGCAGAAGGGGATATTACAGATAAGGATAGTTTGGTTTCCTGCATGAAAGACATAAAGACAGTATTTCATCTGGCAGCTGTCTTGGTCTCAAATGATAAAGGTATTTTTCATAAGATTAATTATGAGGGTGCAAAAAATGTTGTTGATACAGCTGTAGCTGCAGGGGTTGAACATTTTGCTTATTTATCAGCTGTAGCTGCAGGGTATCGGGTGAGGACTACTTACGGGGAATCAAAGTTAAAATCTGAGACCCTAATGAAAAAAGCCGGTAATACAAAATTTACTATTGTAAGGCCCACGTTACTTTATGGTGCGGCTGGTAGTCAAGAGCTTAAATTATATGTTGAATCTCTGCGAAAGTTTCCTATTATCGTTCCGGTTATAGGTGGTGGGAGGGCTGTGAAGAGACCTGTAGCGCTTGATGATATTGTGAAGGGTTTGGCCCTTCTTGTTAATAATCATGCTACTTATGGGAAGACATATAATTTCGGTGGAGGCACAGAAATAAGTATGTGGAATTACACAAAGCTGATTTGTGATACTTTTGGCATTAAAAAACCTCTTGTACCAATTCCCGCTTTTTTATCTTATGCAATAGCCGCTATTTTTTTTAAGGTATCTAAAAATCCATTTATAACGAGAGACAGAGTTTTAGGTGTTACCATGGACGCGAATTTTGATTATCAGCAAGCTCGCGAAGATCTTGGTTATGATCCAGTTTCTGTTTATGAAGGCTATGAAAAGGCCTTTAGCCGACAGGAGGAAATGCTTTGATCTATATGGTGAAAGTTTTTTTGTTAACATATCTTACCTATCCTAATGCATGCTATAACTATTCTAAATAAAGAAGATTCGCAATAGCTATGCTATTGATAAATGAAGAATGGCAACTACGCATCAGATCCGCAAGGAAGGATGAGAGTATTTACTATACGTTACAAACCATAAATGAATAGCACATCTATTAAGCAAAAAATAGCGCTGATGGTATTTGGTGTTTTCCTTGGGATGGTTTTACTTGAGGTGGGATTGCGAATAGCCGGTTTTACCTTTTTGTCCTTGCAGGAATATAGAAACAAAATTTCCATTACTCAAACAAGAGGGGGGTATCGCATTTTGTGTTTAGGTGAGTCCACAACAGCTCTTGGACAAAATTATTCCTACCCGCGCCAACTTGAGAATATTTTGAATAAAAAAGATTTGGGGATAAGATTTTCTGTAATAAGTAAAGGCGTGACTGCGATTAATACAACAAATATATTATCAAAACTGGAGAATAATTTAGATAGATATACACCCGATATGGTAATTACTATGATGGGAATAAATGACAACCGGCTTGCTTTGATAAATGAGAATACCCTTAATAGTAAAATTCAGTCTTTTTTTAGGTCATTTAGAATATACAAATTAGCTAAGCTTCTTCGACTCCATATAATAAGCACAACAGAAAAGGTATTTAAAAAGTCCAAAAATAAGAAGCAAAAGAGTAATATAGCAAATATCCATCCAGAAAAATACAAACAATCAGAGGAGGCGTTCAAAAAAGTAATAGATATAAACCCAAATGATAATAGAGCATACATAAACCTAGGCATGCTTTATAG
>JBHPDT010000110.1:0-5805 GCA_042577545.1 Candidatus Omnitrophota bacterium
ATCTCTGAAGAGTCAAAGGCGGTTCAAACGCTTGTGCTTGCGCCTACAAGAGAATTAGCTGTACAGGTTGCTGAAGAGATAAATTCGCTTAAGGCAAATAAGAGAATAAGCGTTATCCCAATATATGGAGGTCAATCGATAGATCTGCAGTTAAGGCACCTAAGAAGGGGTGTTGATATTGTTGTAGGCACACCTGGTAGAGTGCTAGATCATCTTAGGCGGCGCACATTAAAGCTAGATAAAATATCTTATCTTGTTTTGGATGAAGCTGATGAGATGTTGAATATGGGGTTTCTTGAAGATGTTACGGAGATTATGAAACAGACCCCATCAGAAAAACGCACTATGTTGTTTTCAGCGACAATGCCAAGTGAGATAATGAATATAGCTAAAAAACATATGCGTGATTATGACATATTCAAGGTGACTCAGGGCCAGCTTACAGTTACCCAGACAGATCAGATATATTTTGAAGTATCCGCAGGCGATAGGTTTGAGGCTATGTGCAGGATAATAGATATCGAAGAGGATTTTTACGGGCTCATCTTCTGTAGAACTAAGATCGATGTTGATAATGTTGCCAAGCGCCTTATGGAGCGCGGTTATGACGCGGATGCCTTGCATGGAGATATGTCACAGAATATCAGAGAGAAGATACTAGGAAGGTTTAAGAAGAAATTAGCGAATATTCTTGTGGCAACCGATGTAGCGGCTAGAGGTATAGATGTTCAGGATCTCACGCATGTAATAAATTATGCTATACCCCAAGACCCAGAATCATATGTCCATAGGATAGGCCGTACCGGACGGGCGGGTAAAGAGGGTACAGCTATAACATTTATTACTCCGGCGGAATATAAAAGACTACATTTTATTAGTAAGAAAGCTCAAACAGATATTCGTAAGGCAAAATTACCTAAAGTAAAAGATGTTATTGAAACAAAAAAACTCAGAATTAAATCAAGCATTGAAGATATAATACGAGCGCAGCCAAATGTTGAGTATCTTAATATATCCAGAGATCTTTTGAAGGGCAATGAACCCGAAGATATAATTGCCGCTCTCTTGCAACATTCGTTTCGCGGCGACCTAGATAAGAAAAATTATACAGAGATAGAAGAATCGGTTGTTGACGCGAAGGGAAAGACGCGTCTCTTTGTAACTCAAGGGCGCAAAGACGGATTAAATCGCAAGGAATTGATCACCCTTATTAAGAACAAATGCGGTATCAGCCATGATAAGATTGGGGACGTCCAAGTTCTTGATAGGTTCTCTTTTGTTACCCTGTCCTTTAAAGAGGCTGAGATAGTTTTATCATTCTTTAAGAAGAGCAAGAGAGGTAAAAAAGGTCTTCATATTACAAAAGCCAAGAAAAATAAGTCGAGAAGATGATCAAGTTTGTGTCCAAAGAAGCGGAAAAAGGCTTACAAAAGCATAATAAATATAAGTGTACCCATTTGCTGTTTTTATCTATTTATTCTTGTAGTTGCTAATCGGATTATATATAATATATTCATAGGAGAATTATGAATTTAATAATATTATCGCAATCGATACTTGTCTTATTTGCTGTTGTTAATCCTGTAGGGAGTATTCCATTGTTCTTACAGCTCACTGGTAAGATGTCGCCGGACTCAAGGCGCAAGACCTTTAAGACAGCCATATTTACATCCGCTATTATTCTATTTCTATTTATCTTAGCGGGCAAGGGTGTATTGAATCACTTTTTTCAAATACAACTTCATGATCTTATGGCTGCAGGGGGCCTTCTCCTATTAATCATAGCGATCGATCACCTTATCTTCGGCGCCCTAGCCAAGAGCGTTCTATCACCAGAGAAGCAGAATGCCGCCAATATAGGCGCGGTTCCAATAGCCTGTCCGATCCTAGCTGGACCCGGCGCTATGATGACGGTTTTTGTTATATTTTCTAAGTATGGGTTACTTACCGCAGCAGTTTCAATCACAGTTGTCTTAGCTATAGCCTGGCTGATATTTTATTTTATAGATTCTATCTATAAGTTTCTAGGTGATATAGTCTGCCTGGTGCTTTCTAAGATCCTCTGCCTATTCCTTGCAGCCATTGGAATCAGACTGCTTATGCAAGGGCTTATCCAGTATTTTCGATAATTTGGACCTTATTTTTCCTGCCTGATTATTAAATTTTCAACAGATATGTATACTATTTAAACACATTGTGTTGTGGTATTACCATGACAAACCATGACATTTTCTCTTATCTTAAGCACAAACATAAGTTTATAATGGTGTTGGTACGATATTTGCTTATATATGTGTAGATAATAATATATTCGTATTTAAATAGGAGGTTAAGAGATGAAAAAGAGTTTGATTATCACGGTCGTATTAGTAATCTCATTTTTTGTTTTTAATTCAGGAGAAGCTCACGCCTTGCTGCTGGGGGATTCTATATCTTTAACACATAAATTTCCCAATTTATCAACGAATAATATGGGGCCTTATAATACGACAGTAGCAGCCGGAAACAGTGACGAAGTGAATCTTAATAATTTGTATGAAGTAAATCCTGAAGATATGGTTATTGAAGTTGACTTTTTGTCTAGCACGTCTTGGACGGGGAGTGTCTCATTCAATGGTTTAGTCGTTGGTGACATAGACAATCCTTTTACTGTTACATCAGTAAATACTAATCTGGTTGGTTGGAATAATAGCAGGTTGACATATGATGCCAGTAATATCTATGCGGATTGGCAGGACTTGCCTTTTACAGTTAACTCCTTTTTTGATGTTCATCTTAGTCCTGCTGGTAATAAGGTTCCTGAGCCTTCATCCATGCTTCTTTTAGGCATTGGCCTATTAGGTGCCGGCGTGCTTAGAAAGAAGAAGAGAGTCTAAATTTATATATAATTAAATTTTCAATCGGGGCAGGTGAAAAATACCTGCCCCGATTCATTATTGGGCCATCCTTAAAGATCACATCTAAGAGATTGACATAAAAAAACAAATATGGTTTAATATACCATAGATTGATTCACGGGGAGGACGTAGAGCGTCCTGAGAGTCTTACTAATAGTAAGTTACCCATTGAACCTGATCTGGATAATGCCAGCGTAGGGAGAATGCAGCAACTAAGACTCTATGCAAAGGCATAGAGTTTTTTTACTTATGAGATTATTCAATGTTTGAGGACTACAGCTTATATTTTGTTGCTGGCCAGGATTCCAGCCTTGGAAGAAGTTCGCTTGAGGTGGTGGAGACCGCGCTATCCGGGGGCGTGGATGTGGTGCAGATGCGTGAGAAGGATTTAGGAGGAGATGATATCTTATCGCTAGGAGAGAAGCTGGCCGCGCTTTGCAGGCAAAAGAACGCTACATTTATTATTAACGATGACCCCTTATTGGCAAGGGAAGTAGGGGCTGATGGAGTCCACTTAGGCCAGGAAGATCTGCTTAGATACCCGCTTGATAAGACAAGAGATATTATAGGGAATAAGATTATAGGCGTATCGACCCACTCTTTTGATCAGTTTAATTTGGCTAATAAGAGTAATGTAGATTACATCGCGTATGGACCTATCTTTCCAACGAAGACCAAAGATTATTTTATAGGTACAGATGATATCGAGGGTATTGTAAAGATAGCAGCGAAGCCCGTTGTTTTTATTGGTGGTATTGATTTAGAAAATATCGATCAGATACTAGATCGAGGCGGGAAAAACATAGCTGTAATAAGGGCGATTAGCCAAGCCAAAGATATAAGAGATAAGGTAGAACGTTTAAAAGGCATTATCAGTGAAAAGAAGAAGGCGATTGTATGATAGTAAGAATTAATGGAAAAGATGCGGAGGTCGCGGAAAAATCTACATTATTGCAAATTATTGAGCGAAGAGGGCTGGCGCCTGAGCGGATAGTCATAGAGCGCAACGGAGAGATCATACGCAAGGATAGATTTGGCGAGGTATCTGTTTTAGAGAATGATTCTATAGAGATAGTTAATTTTGTTTGTGGAGGTTGATAATGGAAGATATATTGGAGATAGGTGGTAAAAAGATACACAATCGGCTATTTATTGGAACAGGTAAATTTCCATCTAAATCCATAGTAAGAGAGGTTCTTGAGAGATCCGAGGCGCAAGTAGTTACTGTTGCATTGCGAAGGGTAGATATTCAGAGCAAAGATGAGAATATTATAGATTTTATTCCGAAGAACTGTATACTTATGCCAAATACATCAGGCGCTAGGAATGCCGAGGAGGCTGTAAGAATAGCAAGATTGGCTAGGGCGTCAGGTTCTAGTAACTGGATAAAGATAGAGGTTATATCAGATAATAAATACCTTCTTCCAGATAATCAAGAGACTGTTAAGGCAACAGAGATCTTGGCAAAGGAGGGATTTGTTGTTCTTCCTTATATGAGCCCTGACCTTATTGTAGCAAGGCGCTTAGTTGATGCAGGCGCGGCAGCTATTATGCCTTTAGGCTCACCCATAGGATCTAACAGAGGTATTAAGACAAAAGAGCTTATTAAGATACTTATTGATGAGATTAAACTACCCATTATTGTAGACGCTGGCATAGGTAGACCTTCTCAGGCGGCAGAGTCGATGGAGATGGGTTCTTCTGCTGTGCTTGTTAATACCGCCATAGCGACATCCTCTGACCCGGTAAATACCGCGTTAGCTTTTAGTCTTGCAACGCGAGCGGGAAGGTTATCATATCTAACTGGAATCCCCCAAGCTTTAGATCGCGCCCAAGCATCATCCCCTCTAACAGGATTTCTAAGAGGCTGAAGATGAGTTTTTATAGAGAATATGGCAATTTAATCGATTCATATGATTCTTTGAGATCAGGGTCAAATATTGATTTAGGTTCTATTCTTTATAAGGATAGCCCCATACTACCTGATGAATATGCGTATCTATTATCAGACCATTGTACGAATTCTCTGGAAGATATAGCCCATAAAGCGCACACGCTTACAGTGCAAAATTTTGGCAAAGTTATACAGCTGTATACCCCTTTGTATCTATCAAACTACTGCATTAACAGATGCCTATATTGCAACTTTAACGCCTCAAAAAAAATACCGAGAACAAAATTAAGCTCATATGAGATAGAGCAAGAAGCTCAAATGATCTCAGAGCAGGGATTTAGACATATTCTTATTCTTACAGGTGAGGACCGCGAGAATTCACCACTCTCTTATATTAAAGACGCCACACAGATATTGAAGAAGTATTTTAATTCAATTTCAATCGAGATCTATCCTTTAGAAGAAGATGAATACAGACAGCTTATTGATGATGGCATAGATGGTCTTACGTTGTATCAGGAGGCCTACAATAAGGGGATATATGATAGCGTACATCAGTATGGACCTAAGAGAGACTATATATTTAGATTAAACGCGCCTGAGAGGGCTGCGAAGGCAGGCATGAGAACGATAAACATAGGACCCTTGCTGGGGCTTAATGATTTTAGATATGAGTCTTTTGCCGCGGGCCTACATGCAAAATATCTGCAGGATAAGTATACATCTTCTGAGATCAGTGTCTCATTTCCAAGATTAAGGCCTTATGGTGGGGTGGAATATCCTGCCGCAACTGTTACTGATAAAAATTTAGTTCAAATTGTAACTGCGCTGAGGATCTTTCTGCCAAGAGTTGGCATTACATTATCTACACGTGAAGATAGTGTTTTGCGTGATAATCTTATTCCTTTAGGTATAACCAGAATGTCAGCAGGTTCAAGCACAAGGGTTGGCGGAAGAATTAAGGAAGAAGATGCTTTTATTAATGAAGGCCAATTTGATATATCAGATACCAGG
>JBHPDT010000111.1:0-5736 GCA_042577545.1 Candidatus Omnitrophota bacterium
CTCATCATCTATAAATACTTCAGCATACACATATTCAGAGGCATAGTCTAGGCTCTCATAATACCATTGGGGCACACGACCTTCCAGATGGTCTTTTCTTCTTTGCGCTACCACATATTTACAGGGAATGCCTAAAGCGCGCAATAGACTTATCTGTAGATTTGTCATATTAAAGTCATTACCTGATTTTGCAAGCAGCGTATCAGTAGCCTTAGCATCCCAATACGCTCCATTACCCATTCCATAACATATGTTCTGTCTAACCCATTTTGAGACCGCCTTAACAGCTCCTCTGTTCCAGGCTGTGTGACCGATGCTGGCCCTGCTACCTATGCCTGCGCCATCTATTATCTCATACGCCTTTTCTGCAATAACCTTCTCTCTCCAGTCAGATAGGGTATCATGATAATATGGAGCCCTTTTGCTTCCTTTGCTAAATGACCTTAATACGCTCTTCTTAAAATCTCTCTCTTCAAAGATTGTTCTAAACATCTGGCATCCATCGATTCTCTTAGCAAGCTCTTCTGGGTTCTTAGGTATATTCTCGAGCAAGTTTTCAATAGTTATCTCTCTATCTAAAAACTTCTCAAGATAAGCTATCAGCTCTGTTGTTAGCTCTCCTGAAACACTGGAATCAACATCACCTATAAACATCTCAAACCAAGGCAGATAAGCCCTAATCGTACTGATCGCCCTTTCTAATGCACTCAGGTCTTGGGTGCCTATCTCAAATGGAATCTCCTTGAGATCGCTAAAATCATAACATATCACCCTCTCGGATCCCTCTTTTCCTATTACACCATAATCATAAGGCCCTACATCAGGATCATAGAAGCCGCGTCTCCACATCTCAACCTGAAGAAAGACAAACTCCTCCAGTAATCTCTTAGCGCTCTCTTTCTCACCACGTTTAACCAGCTTCTCCAATCGATCATGAAAATAATCTGAGACCAGATCTTGGCCCACTGCCTCACCTATATTTACCTGTTTGCTATCAACATTGGATACAACAGTGTTTCTAATAACTGCCGTCCTTACAACAAGGTCACGACCACGATCTTGTATTAGCTTTATAGGTTCCTGTAGATACTGGGAATATTCACCTTCTCCCCACTCGCTAACTTCATCGCTACACCTCAAGAACTTTAAAACCTTATCAGACTTTGCGTTACCAAGTGCGAAATAGTGGCTTCCTTCAATACCAATACTCTCTAAGTTCAGATAATAAGCTATATCAGCTTCTGATATAAACTCTGGTGAAAATATTCCTCTAACCATATCTGCGTATTCATGCGGTATTCGCATAGGAACCGCTCTACTTTGTCTCTCTTGCACTGTTTTCGGACGCACCTTTTCCATATTCTCAATTGTTAACCTCTGATCAGCTTGCCTTTTAAAACTATCCCTAAGTTTCTCTCGCAAAAAATTATTTTCAAAGAACTGTCCGATAATAATCGCGTCTCTCTCTATCTGCTCTGTAAGAAGCCTCTGATAATATCTTTTGAAAGCATCATGATCCTCAAGCATCATGCCTTCACCAGCATGCTCTGCAGTATATTCTAGCTCCTCTGGAGTCAGTGGGATACGTTTCCAGCCGTGCATATCATATGCCTTAACTCTTCTCTTTAAGGATTCGTATTCAGGCCCACCATCCTTGGTGATCTCTACACCAGTATCATAGAAGGCCTCATCACCATCAAAGATACCCCTTCTCCAGCACTCGACCCTATAGTCCATATACTCCTCTATCAACTCCTCTGCCATAGTGAGCCACTGGTTGGTAAGTTCGATATCCTCTGGAGTCGCGCCCTCGTGATACTCTCCATCTCTCATCTCGCTAACAACTTTATCTAATACATGGAATATACTATTTACGCCATCAGCGGCTTCGCGTTTTTGTGTAGCACTTATGATGCTACTTGCACCGCTATAAAAGGTAAGCATAGGCTGCAAACGTATCTGCACCATAACCTCTTCCTCCTTCTGTATCTTTCCATCCTCATCTATATATTCAAAATCTTGTAAAAAGAAGAATGGCGCACATAGATCTCCGGCTAGATCCCTAGCTACCCCATACCCTTCTTCTAATAGATCGAATGTACCATCCTCTGAGCGACTACGCTTAATTATATAATCAGATGCCCGCGGATAAGAACCCGTATACCCGCAGCTGAAGAGCACAGATACATGGCTACCTATATTCTTTGCAATGGGCATAAGATGTGGTTTAATCAACTTAAGCAGATGACTATTCGGAGGGTTTATCCGTACGCGGGGCGCGATGGGCTGTTCAGACAAAAGGAGACTATCGATAAACTCTGTTTCACCAGATCTTACTACTGCTTGTGGGCGCAGTCCATAAGAGGGCATAGCAATACTGGTAAGCAATAGATATATTAGAAGTAATTTTAATATATTCTTCACACGATCTCACCCTCTTAATATTCATTTTGGAATAAATTAGTAGAAAATTAATATATTATAAAAGTATTTAATATTAGTATAACATTATACATACACATTGTCAATGTTAGACTTACATAAGAGTGTTTTTATTTCGATTACACAAAAAAACAGGGGACGCTTTCCGCAAAGAGGTTCTCTGTGGTGGAAAATGTCCCCTACTTTTGCTTTTTGAAATACGCCTTTACCTCATTAAGCGACTTGAGAATAATATCCGCTTCTTTGAGATAGCGCTTTGGGAGGGAGGTCGATATTGCTATGCATCTGATCTTAGCGAGTTTGCAGGAGCGAATGCCATATGGAGCATTCTCTATAACTATAGCCTGGGATGGCTTGAGTACTAATTTTTTTAGCGCCTTTAAGTAAGGTTCGGGATGTGGCTTGCCTTTCTTTGTATCTCCACCGCATACCATGATTGAGAAGAGCTCTGTCATCGACTTTGGCAGCATTCGGCCTACATCAGCGCGGGGTGTAGCAGTCACAAGCCCAAGTTTAAAACCAGAGGATTTAAGCATCTTAAGCAGGCTTCTGGCATTGCTAAAGACCTTAGGCCTAAATATCTCTCTAAAGATTCTGCTTCTTTGACCAAAGACCTCATCTATATTCTCCTGGGTAATCTTATACCCGCCCATCTTTAAAAAATCTACAGTGGACTTTCGCCAGTTCTCTCCTTCCCTGGCATAGATCTCATGGCTTGATATATCGACACCAAGAGGCTTAAAGGCCTTCTGCCAAGCAAGTACATGATAGCGCATGCTATCGAGAAGAACGCCATCCATATCGAAGATAACAGCCTTAGTTGACATTCAATTTCTTTCGGGGAATAAAGGAGAGTATGATAAGTCCAACAAGCAGGCACCCAAACCATAATAGCTTAAGCTGCATATCTGTATCTGGATTAGCGAATTCGATATATTGGCGTATACCAGGATGAGCGCTCATCGCGAAAAAACTGCGCTCTAAACCATATATAAGGCCGTGGCATATTATAGGAACCAATAGGTTGCGTGATTTAATAAATAGTAACGCGAAGATCGCCCCCATTATAAAATTACCTAAAAATACGACGGCTATCTCAAATATGCCTGTTGTAGCGGTAAGTGAAAAACTCATGCGCCATATAGCAAACGCTATTGATGAATAAAAGATAGCAGGGCCTTCGCCTTTCGGAAGCAGTTTTTGCATAATAAAACCCCTGAATGCCGGCTCCTCGCATAAGACCTGTATGAAGATAAAGGACAATGCCCAATAAATGGTATTTAAGAAAACGATCTCTCCTACGCGCTTTGCCGGTAATATAAAATCTAATATGTTAAAGTAACTTCCAAGCCCAAGGGCTGTACCAGCCGCAAGGAGAGGTATTGATATAGCTAAAAATAGAAACCGCAGGCTTATCTTCATCCTTACAAAGAGATGGTAATAAGCGATAGCTCCAACGAGAATTAGTGTTACTATCATAAGGTCTTCGCCAATAAGAACTATCTGTTTACTATACAGTCCCCATATTAAAATAAACTCAAACAATATAAAGGTGCTTAATACGCCATATGGCTTGAGTTTTCGATACGGATAGGATTTAGAATAGAGCTCAATAGGCGGCTTCTTATTTATAAAAATCTGATAGAAGAAAGCCAACATGCCGACTGATAGAGACGCTAGTAATATCCAGCCTTCTGAATGCCTTACCACCCTGAGCCAATTCATAAAAATGGATATCAAGAGAGCAAAAAATAGAAAGCTCCATATCTGCACTAAAGAACTCTTGCCATTACCATTATCTGTCTGCATTTTTTCCATCCTAATATTTACACCGCCTTCTGGCTTTTGGGCAGATAATCATAGTTTATATTATCTATACTGCGAAATATATTTGTCTTAATATCCTTATTCTTCTTATGCACTTTGCCCAGGGCATCCCGCATCATTCTTCGTCTTGGAGTGAGCGCGCCCGCGCACCTTCTCTCTATCGTTGGAAATTTTGAGGCCTTAGAATACTGAGTAATGAATTCCTTCTCACAAAGAACGAGCGGTCTAATTACCTGAAACCTCCCTCTTAAAAAAGATTCTTTCGGCGTAACCCTTCTCACTATACCCTTGAAGAAGAGATCATCCAAAAACCCCTCCACCATATCATCCTTATGCTGGCCAAGAGCTATCTTGCTGCACCCTTGCCCTGCGGCAACCTTAAATAATCTTTTATATCGTGAAAACGCGCACCAATAGCAGTCGGTGGGTTTTCCCGCTCTAATTTTTTTTGGGTTAAGTTTCTCTATTATGTAATCAAATCCGTTCTTCTTTAGATAATCCTCCACCTCTTTTCGGCGCGCATCATCATAACCTGTGTCTATAAAACATACCTTGATCTGATATTTTACAGGTATATTTCTCCTCTTAAAATTCAACACCTTAAGAAGTGAAAAGCTGCTCTCTCCCCCTGAAAGGGCGACTAGGATCTTGTCATTCTCATCTATCATATTATAAGATGAGAGAGCTTCTCCCACCTTTTTTGAGAAGAAGAACTCTGTCTTACTGAGGCGACGCGCTTTTCTTTTATATAAGGAAGCCTCATCCTGAGACCATAAGGCCGAAGGATCTACCTTTAACACATTATCGAAATCTTTCCGCTCTGGATCTATTGATAGAGATCCTTCGTCGCTTGGTTCGACTTTGCTTACCACAATTCGCTCCTCAGGATGAGTGGTCGATCCATTAAAAAACTCCTCGACCACTCACTTATCCGCTGGGTCTTCGTCTTTGGGTTCTTGCGCATTACCTAAAAGCTCCTTCTTAACAAACTCACTAACCGTCTTTCCATCAGCCCTTCCCTGCGTATTAGCCATAACCTCTTTTATCACATTACCCATATCCTTCATAGATGAGGCCTGGGTCTGGGCGATAGCCTCCTTTACCGCGCTTAAGATCTGTTCCGGAGCTAGATCCTCAGGCAGATAGTTCTTTAATATATTTAATTCATTCCGCTCTTTCTCAACAAGATCGCAACGCTCCCCCTTTTTAAACTCTTCTATAGAATCTTTTCTCTGTTTTATCTGCTTCTTTATTATAGAAGCTACTTCTTCTTCTTTGAGCTCTTCTTTCTTTGCGATCTTAGCGTTCATCAGCGCTGCCTTCAAAAGCCTGAGTGTCGATAACTTAAACGCGTCCTTAGACTTCATCGCCTCTTTTAAATCATTCTCGATCTGCTTCATTAACATAGCTTTATCCTTATCTATAAACCTGTTCTAGTTAAAATTCTAAATTCGAAACTCTAAATCC
>JBHPDT010000112.1:0-5629 GCA_042577545.1 Candidatus Omnitrophota bacterium
AAAGATTAAGCCTACCCCTAGAGATCTTTCTCTGCACAGTCTCCCTGATCTTGTCCTCAAAAACCGTAAAATTGCCTGGTATGCGGCAGACAACTTCAAAGAATTTGTAGTTGAGGCTCTTGATTTCTATCTTTATGGTGCCAAAACTGTTTTCCGCAGCACCTTTTCCAAATCCTGTCATGCTTTTTAACATGCGACATCTCCTATATTAATATATTTAAGATTAAAAAATTATTGCGGCTTGTCAATCATGGGTGGCGTATTGCTGGGTGGTGTTCTTGTCCGGACATTAAGTCCAAACTTGTCTGGGAACTTCCTCCCGGACTATGCTGGAAGGATATAAATCTACGATTATTTCGTCTGGCTTAAACCAAAGTTTTATTTCACGCTCAGCATCGCCTTGGTCCATCGACGCATGAATAACGTTCTCGTAAATACCTTGTGTTGTAATGCGTCCATACTGCCCTCGTATGCTTACAGCGTCTGCCTTCTCGGGGTTTGTAGCGCCTGCTATTTGCCTCACCTTTGCGATAGCATCTTCCCCAAAATAAACCATGGCCATAACCTTATGCTTCTCGTGCAGCTCACCTTTAATGTACTGCATAAGGTCAGAAAAAAACGGCTTTTGCGCGAGCTCTTTATAATGCTCTTCTGCCAGCTCATCCTCTACGTGCACCATCTTTGCTCCAACAATATCGAGCTTGGTTTCGGAAAGCCTGGTTAAGATGTTACCTGTTAAAGACTTCTTCAGGCCATCTGGTTTTATTAAAACTAATGTGGCTTCATTCATAGAAGGGTATTTTTTTAAAAAAGGCTTGGTCGTTATATATGGTATTATAAATATTATACTAACTGCTCTCAAATGTCAAGAAAAATGAATGAGCACATAAGTTATGCGACTAAAAGGAGCATAACTTATAAGTGCGAATTCATGCTCTTATTATATTAATAATGCGCTCAAGGTCAGAGGGTGAAAAATACTCTATAATGAGCTTGCCTCTTTTTTTGCCGTGTTGAATTTTTATTCTTGTGCCAAGTATGCGCTGCAGCTCTTCTTCGACTGCCGCGGATTGCGGGTCGGTTGTTTTTCGCGCAGCATTAGGCCGTTGCTTAGCGTGTGGCTTTACAAGCTGTTCAACCTCTCGAACAGAGAGCCCCTTTTTCACAACCTGATCACAGAGCTTCTGCTGTTTGTGCGGGTCTGTTACGCTCAAAAGCGCTCTAGCGTGGCCCATAGATAGAGTGTCGTTCAGTATGAGATTTTGTATAGAATCCGGGAGATTTAGCAACCTAATAAAATTTGTAACGGAGGTTCTGTCTCGGCCTACAGCCTGAGCTATAACTTCATGCGTAAAGTTAAATTCCTTACATAGCCGCTGATACGCCTTTGCCTCTTCAATAGGGTTGAGATCGTCTCGCTGTATATTCTCTATGAGCGCAAGCTCCATGGCATTCACATCATCCACGTCTTTTACGATCGCGGGCATATTCTCAAGCCCTAATGTTATGGCAGCCCTTAGTCTTCGCTCCCCAGCTATAAGTTCATAGCCCTGCTCGGCCTTTCTTACTAATATTGGCTGAACAACGCCTTTTTCCTTAATTGAGGAGATTAGCTCCTGAAGCTTGTCGTGATTAAAGTCATAGCGCGGTTGATAGCGGCTGGGTCTTATCTCTTGCGTGTTTAAATAGAGTATAGATTCGCGAGCTTCCGGCGCTGATTGTGTCTCGGGCTCAATAACACTCGGCTCAGGAATCAGAGCTTGAAGCCCTCTGCCTAGGGCTCTGCGTTTTTCCATTATATCCTCCCGTTTCTTGTATTATATCTTTTGAAACCGTATCATTACCGTATCATTTGGGGTAAGCCATATCATCGTCTGGCGCAAGATTATCATCTTGTGGCCCACCTATATTATTAGGCAGCACTATTGTATCGCTACCTTGTTCAACCTCATCACCATGTGAAGCAACCGTATCATTACCGTATCATTTGGGGTAAGCCATATCATCGTCTGGCGCAAGATTATCATCTTGTGGCCCACCTACATTATTAGGCTGCGCAATTGTATCACTGTCTTGTTCAGCCTCATCACTATGTGAAGCAACCGTATCATCGTTTTGCGTAACCGTATCATTTTCAGTTATTGTGTTTTTATGTAAATCTAATGATTCCAAAGTATTATGACTTAAAAACTCCTCTGCTAATTTGCTATATGCTTCTGCGCCATGAGAATTCTTATCATATAACATAATGGGTATGCCGTATCCTGGCGCCTCGCTCAACTTTACTGATCGTGGAATAATTGCATTATAAACCCTGCCTTGAAAGAATTCCTTGGCTTCGTTAATGACCTCATTGGTAAGGTTTGTTCTGTAGTCTGCCATAGTTAACACTACCCCCTCTATCAGCAGACTAGGATTAAGGCTCTCTTGAACTAGTTTAATGGTGTGTAAGAGCTGGCTCAATCCTTCCATTGCATAATACTCACACTGCAAAGGTATTAATGTTGCTGAAGAAGCTGTTAGCGCGTTTATTGTTAGAATACCAAGGCTCGGTGGGCAATCGATAAATATAAAATCGAATGTATCTTTAAGGGTGTTTATGCTATTCTTTAATCGCTGTTCTCTGCTAAAAGCGCTGACTAGTTCTATCTGGGCACCAGTAAGCTGCAGGTCTGCTGGAGCGATCGATAGATTGGGAATTTTCGTGGGAATGATTATATCGCTTAAATGCGCTTGGTTTAATAGAACGTGATATATGGTTTGCTTGAGTAATTGTTTTTCTATGCCAAGCCCACTCGAGGCATTAGCTTGCGGGTCTATATCTATTATAAGAATCTTCTTGTTAAAGCTGGCTAAATACGCTGCTAAATTAATGGTGGTTGTGGTCTTGCCGACCCCACCCTTTTGATTGCATACAGATATTATCCTACTCAATGATATACCCATCCCCTTCTTTGGGTGACACGTGAAACTGGAAACATCTAATATTGATATATTAATTATATACTAGAATACCACATATAGAGAAAATTAGTCAAGAGGAATTATTTTTGTGGTCGTGCTTTTAAGATAACTTCTTGTAAAATTAGCATGGTTACTGTGTTGGTTAACCAATACATAACCAGGCCTGATGGGAGATTGTAAAAAATAAAACACATCATAATGGGCATCATTGTAGACATCATTCGCTGCTGCTCAGAGATCTCAGCCCCCTTAGGCTGCGATAATTTCTGCTGAAAAAACATGGCAGCAGCCATTAATATAGGTAATATATGTAAATAATTCCCTAATATCGGTATTGTGACGGGTAGCTTAAAAGCCGCGTCTGGCTCTGTTAAATCCTTAATCCATAAAAATTGCGCGCCCTTTAGCTCAACGCTTCGTATCATTACTTGGTATAATGAAATAAAGACCGGAAACTGCAATAACATCGGAAAACATCCGCCTACCGGGTTCACCTTATGCTCTTTATAAAGCCCCATTATCTCTTTGTGCATCTTTTGGGGGTTATCTGCCATCTCTTTTCTTATCTTCTCCACCTCCGGCTGCACCTTTTGCATCTCTTTCATAGATCTAAGGCTCTTGCGTGTCAGTGGTGACAAAAGAACACTAATTGAGAGCGAAACCAACAGGATTGCTACTCCATAATTACCCGATATCTTATAATAAAATTTAAGCACCTTATATATAACCGACACGATTCCGCTAAGCGCTCCGTAGCTAATTATGTTTTTAGATGGCAGCCCTAAACTGGCTATAGCCTGTTGATCGTTTGGCCCTGCATACAAGGTATATCTTCGCACAATAGTTTGTTGGGATTCAATACTGATCGGGCTCAGCATAATTCCAGCCCAGATGTTCTTCTTGTTGGACCCTGCTATAAATGCTTTGCTTTCAGACTGTTCTGGTTTTAGCACAGAAGAAAAATACCTGCCTCGTGTTGAGACCCATAATGGCGAACCCCCAAAAACCTCTCCACCCTGTATCTCCTTGCTGCTAGGCTTTCTCCTGTAAACCTTCTCGCCAATTTGACAATCTGCCCCAATATATCTGCGATCAAGATGACCTTTTGATGCTTCAGCTGCCCCGCCTATTAAATAAAATTGCGCTTGTTGCGCTGCCACGCTCGTATTAGTAATCGAAACCTCTAAATTGACCACATATGAGTCATCGTGTAAGAAAAAAGTTTTATCCACAACCATGTCATCGTATGTTGTCGAATATGTGACAACATTGTCTGTGTACTGCTTCAATTTCCACGTGACACCCTGGTTGTCATTGAGCGTGTCTCGCAAAGTTAAAAAAGTCGGGGTTTCCGCGTTGTCAGGAACAAGCTCTGTCGGACTCTTGTCCTTGCCAGAAAACTTTAACAGCCTTAAGCTTTTAATGGACGCGTCTTTGTCAGTTAGCGCGACACTTAAAAGATCGGTCTCAATTTCAACCAAATTTTCAGGTGTCTGTTTCTTGGCAGGCGCTGTGACTGTATTGAGATCGCTAGGCGCATTCTGCGTAAAACCTGTCGTATAATTTTGGGTTAACACGTTATTATCATGAGCAACAACCGTATCACCAACCGTATCACCGGAACCCTGTTTCACAATACTTGGTTTGTAGGTTTTGCGCATATACGTTTGGAATCCAACCAAAACAAGAATTGACAATGCGATGGCAAGAAATAATCGTTTTTCACTATCCATTATAAGTCCTTTTCTTTCAATATGTTACAAATTTTTATGATACGGTTCATGATACGGTTACCACAATTATGGCAAATCGAGCCCACCGCTCGACAGAGGGTTGCATCGCACAATGCGTCTAATCGTTAACCACAAACCAGTAATAGTGCCTCGTTGCTGAAGCGCTATTATTGCATATTCTGAACAGCTGGGGTAGAATTTACACCTGGGGACTTTTCGGTACGAAGCAAAGATTGTTTGATACATTTTAATGCAATTAATTATCATTGTGTTCATTGAGTAAAAACTCCTTGCGATCATGACCAATAAAGGCCTCTAAGCAGCTTGCCTGGTCAGATATCTCAGCTCGTCTCGTAGTCTCTTTGAAGCAGAAGGGGTTGTTTCAATCTGTTTTTTAATGACAACGACAATATCGCAGCCCCCAAGACTTGAGGAGCGCGGGTTCTGCCTATACCATTCCTTGATTATGCGCTTTATGCGGTTTCGATCTATGGACTTTTTTATAATCCTCTTGCCAATAGAAATGCCTAAGCGCGCAGCATGCCCTTGTCCGCTTTTAACAAAATAAAGCCATGCTACTTCGCCCTTAATGCGCTTGCCTGTGGTATATACGTGTCGAAATTCGCCGGATTTAATAAGCCTGGTTGTGGTGCGAGCAGGCGGCCGGGGTGGCATCATGCAGAAAGAGATTTTCGTTTTTTGCGTCGTCTTCGCTGTAAAATAGCCTTACCGCCACGCGTCTTCAGCCTAGACCTGAAGCCGTGCTTCTTTTTACGTTTTCGATTGGATTTTAGTGTTAAGTTCTTTTTCATTGTGTCATAAAGTATAACATAAAGATAAAGTAAGTCAAGAAAAAAACTACGTAGCTTACGCGGGAGATCATGCAACTAAAAGTGTGTTCTTTTGAAGATTAACCTCATTTTTGACCTCAG
>JBHPDT010000113.1:0-5549 GCA_042577545.1 Candidatus Omnitrophota bacterium
GATTAAATGGAAATGGAAAGAATTCTTGGAGGGACTATCTCTCTTTATCTCTTATATGAAGAAACCCTTGACAGAAAATGATAAATCATGTATACTTATTAATGAAAATGGTTTTCATTAAGGAGAATTAATATGCCAAGGCGAGACGGAACAGGGCCACAGTGGTGGCACGGAAAATTCAGAGGTTGCGGTTATAGAATGACTTTGCCTAGACAAGGCATTTTAGATGTTCTAAGTAAAACATCCGATCATTTAAGTGCAGAAGACGTGTACATGTCAGTGCATAAGGTTTATCCAAATGTTGGGCTAACAACAGTGTATCGCACGCTAGAGCTGCTAGCGCACATGGGCCTAGTATACAAGTTTGATTTTGGTGATGGTAGAGCACGCTACGAACTATCAGAAGGCCCCAAAGGAGAGAGACACCATCACCATTTAGTATGCACTGATTGCGGCAGGGTTATAGATTATACGGACTTTATTGATGAGGAGATAGAGTTGTTGAATCAAACTGAAAAAGGGCTTTCAAAAAAATATAATTTTAAGATCACAAATCATCTAATTCAATTTTATGGGTTATGTGATAAATGTAAAACTAAGTAAATTTTTTTTCACTATTAATGAAAATGATTGTCATTAGCAAAAGGAGGTGATTAAGATGCCAGGAAGAGATGGAACTGGACCAAGAAGAATTGGGCCAATGACAGGCGGGGGTATGGGCTATTGCATTATGCCCGCTGAAACGACTTCTAACAAGCCGCTTGGTAGAAGATTTTTTAGAAGAGGTTGTGGTCAAGGTTGGGGGAACCGTAATTGGGCAGTTGGTTCACCAGGCTGGATGCAATTAAACCAGCAGCAGACAGAAGAAGAAAGCTTAGATACACTTAAAGTTTATGCAGCTAACATAAAGCAGGAGCTTGTGGCTACACAAGAGCGTATAGAAGCTTTAAAAAAGACACAGTAAGAAAGCAAATAACAAAAGCATACACAAAAAAACAATAAACAGGAGGAACCAATGAAACTGGGAATAACTCTAGAAGACGAGAAGGGTATGGATGGTAATGTCTCACTCCATTTTGGGCAATGTAAGTATTTTCTTATTGCTGATATAGAAGGCAACAAGGTCATAAGTTCAAAAGTTGTGCCTAACACAGCTGTGCATGGCGGAGGCGGGTGCGTTGCAGTTGATGAGATTTTGAAATATAACATTACGCATGTGATAGCAGGTGGCATGGGTATGGGGGCTCAGCAGAAGTTTGCTAATGCAGAAGTGAATATCTTTGGCTATGAAGGCACAGTTAAAGATGCCATAGAAGGGCTCCTAAGCAATTCATTAGATGGATTGGGAGCGTGTCGAGATCATGGAGATTGTCATTAAAAAAGGAGGTTTGATATGTGTAAAGAAGCTAAATCTGCCTCAGGTGGAAAACTTTGTATAACATCACAAGGAAATGAGCTAAGCTCGCAAATAGATCCGCGTTTTGGCAGATGTCAGTATTTTGTTTTTGTAGATTCGAACACGCAGAAGTTTAAAGCAGTTAAAAACCCTAATATTGAATCTATGGGTGGTGCGGGTATTCAAGCAGGCCAGCTTGTGGCGAGTCAAGGTGTTAAAGCTGTAATAACTGGAAACGTTGGCCCGAATGCGTTTCAGACGCTACAAGCAGCAGGAGTAGATATTATTATTGGTGTGTCTGGCAACATAAAAGAGGCAATAGAGAAATATAATAAAGGTGAACTAAAGCCGACTAAAAGTGCAAGTGTGGGTTCGAAGTTTGGCATGCCAGGAAAAGGCCAATAGGTTGAGAGGAAAAACACAAAATAAGAGGCGTTGTAGTAGAATTCCAGCAGGATTTTGTTTTTGCATGAATTGCGGCGCAACAATTCCTCATAAGGGGGGAATTCGCTGTCGCTTATCAAAATGCTCTAAATGCGGAGAAAGGAAACTTATAGAATCACCATGGCAAACCCAGCCTTAGAAAACTATAAAAAGTATTGCGAGAGAATAAACTATTATAAAGGTTTTGGCTATAATATTGAAGAAGAAAGAAGCTTTATATTAGAAAAGTCATATCCTATTTATGGAGATATATTAGAAGTAGGAACAGGCAAGGGATATTTTTCTATTGAAC
Source organism: Candidatus Omnitrophota bacterium (assembly GCA_042577545.1). Taxonomy (GTDB): domain Bacteria; phylum Omnitrophota; class Gorgyraeia; order JABMRG01; family JABMRG01; genus JBHPDT01. The sequence continues at coordinate 2,133 of JBHPDT010000113.1, forward strand.
TTGCTAAAGAAGGCCACAGCTTTATAAGTGTAGATATTTCAGAGCAAGACCAGGAGCTTGCTAAGCTTAGCATGAAACATTTTAAGTTTGAAGATCTCGTGAAGTTTAAAATAGAAAATGCAGAGCATTTAAGTTTTGATGATTCTAGTTTTGACATAATATTTTCTATTAACACAATACACCACCTAGCCAACCCTATTAAAGTTATTGACGAGTTGGTAAGAATTGTAACGCTTGAAGGTAAAATTATTTTATCCGATTTTACTAAAGAGGGATTAGAGATAATGGATAAATCTCACAAAAAAGAACATAAAGAGCATGAGGTGGGCAAAATCAATTTAACAGCTATTGAGAAGTATTTGTCTGATAAGGATTTTAACATTGAAAAACATAGGAGTAGATGTCAAGAGACTTTGATAGCTTGTCATCCGATTGCATAATGCTATGATTATTTCGATTGCTAGCGGAAAAGGCGGAACAGGAAAGACTACAGTAGCTACTAGCCTTGCACTTTTTACAAACAATAGCACTCAACTGCTAGACTGTGATGTAGAAGAGCCTAATGCTCATATTTTTTTAAAACCTAAAATTCAACAAAGCGTAGTTGCATCTATCCCAGTGCCTAAAATAGATGAGTCTAAGTGCAACTTTTGTGGCAGGTGTTCCGAAGTTTGTGCTTATAATGCCATTGCTGTGCTCAAAGACAAGGTGTTAACTTTTCCTCACTTATGTCACGGTTGCGGAGGGTGCGCTCTTTTGTGCCCACAAAAAGCAATTAGCGAAGTTGATAAAACAATAGGCGTTGTTGAAATAGGCGATTCAGGCAGTTTGCAGTTTGCGCACGGCAAGTTAAATATTGGTGAGGTAATGTCTCCGCCATTAATTAGAGCAGTGAAGGAGCATCTTAATCCAACTCGTACTGTTATTATTGATGCTCCACCAGGCACATCCTGTCCTGTTATTGAAACAATAAGGGGGAGCGATTTTTGTATATTAGTTACTGAGCCAACCCCTTTTGGTTTAAATGATTTAATATTAGCAGTTGAAGTACTAAGAAAATTAAAGACTCCCTTTGGGGTTGTAGTAAACCGTTCTGATATAGGAAATAATAACTTAGATGCTTATTGCAAGAGAGAGAATATTTCTATTTTGATGAGCATTCCTTTTAAAAGAGAGATAGCCTTTGCCTATTCAAAAGGGATCCCTATTGCTGAAGAGATGGCTGAGTATAAGGTGAAATTTTTAAAGCTATATAAACAGGTTGCAGAGAAGACAAAATGAAGCAGATAGTTGTAATTAGTGGAAAAGGTGGCACGGGCAAGACAATATTAACTGCATCATTAGCTTCTTTAGCAAAAAACGCAGTTTTTGCAGATTGCGATGTTGATGCAGCAGATTTGCATTTACTATTAAAACCGAAAATAATAAAAAGGCAGGAGTTTAGAAGCGGAAAAACAGCAAGCATTGATAAAGAGCTTTGCATGCAATGCGGCAAATGCGTTCTTGCTTGTCGCTTTGATGCAATAAATATAGATTTTAAAGCAGATGCTATTGCGTGCGAAGGATGTGCTGTGTGTAGCCATATTTGTCCTTCCAAAGCTATCACTATGGAAGACAATATTTCCGGTGAATGGTTTATCTCAGAAACTAAATATGGGCCAATGGTGCATGCGAAGCTTGGGATTGCTTCCGAAAACTCTGGGAAACTCGTAACCTTAGTAAGGCAAAATGCGAAAAGAATAGCAGAGGAGCAAAATAAGGATTATGTAATCATTGATGGCCCTCCAGGTATCGGTTGTCCTGTTATTGCTTCTTTAGCAAATGTAGATTTAGCTTTAATAGTTACCGAACCAACTCTTTCAGGCATTCATGACATGGAGCGGGTTGTTGATGTAACTAAGCATTTTGGTATCAATGTAAAAGTAGTTATAAATAAATATGACATTAACTTAAAAAATACCAAAGACATTAGAGAAATCTGCCAAAATAGGAATATAGAAATTTTAGCAGAATTGCCATTTTCAATAGATGTTAATAAGGCGTTGGTCAAAGAGGTGCCTATTGTGGAATTTTGTAATAACCAAATAGCAAAGGATATCATAGCGTTATGGAAGAGGATCTAACTGTTTTTCCAGAGCAGATCGTGGCTTTTGCTAAAAACCCTAAACATTTTGGCAGAATGAATGATCCCACAAGCGCGGCATATATTAAAGGGCCTTGCGGTGACGAAATAGAGTTTTACATTGTCATCAAGGATGATTTAATTAAAGAAGTAAAATTTTACACTGAGGGTTGTATTGCTACAATAGTTTGCGGGTCTTTAACAGCACAGCTAGTATTGGGGAAATCTATTAATGAAGCGTTGGGTATTTCTCCGAAAGAAGTTGTTGAGTCTTTGGATGGTTTGCCAGACAACCATTGCCACTGCTCTATTTTGGCTGTCAGCACTCTTTATAAAGCCATTGCGGATTATTTGCTTAAAAAGTAAATAATGAATTAGTAAAAAATATGAATATTAAAATACTTTTTAATAGTGTCGCTATAAACAAGAAGTTCTTGATAGGCTGGGGATTTTCCTGCCTAGTAGATAACAGTATTTTATTTGATACAGGAAAAAAGGGGTCACACCTATTTAATTGACATCTTACATTTATTATTGTAATATTTAAAGTATGCCAAGATCAGTTCGCTATATTATTCCAGACATTTCTCACCATGCAATCCAGCGTGGAAACAATCGACAAAGTATATTTTTTGACAAAACAGACAGATTATATTTTCTATCTAGGTTAAAAGAAATATCAAAGGACGAGAATGTTCTTGTGGGGTCATATTGCTTAATGACTAACCACGTGCATTTATTGTTATATCCAAAAAAAGAAAAGGGATTAATAAGACTTATGAAAGGATTAGCGCAGCATTATACGCAATATGTTAATCGTAAATATAGCAGATCAGGAAAACTATGGGAGAATAGATATAAACTTCATCTAGTTGATCCTAGGCATGAATGGGTAGTGTCGCGCTATATAGAGAATAATCCATTTCGGGCAAATATTATTAAAAAAGCAGAAGATTATAGATATTCAAGCGCAAAGGCAAACTTATTAGGAAAAGTTGATAAAATAGTTACAAAAGATATAGCTGGCTCCGATAAGACGGCTTATAGAGAGTTTTTTTATGATTTAGAAGCTACAAATAAAGAGCATATTTCTAGGTTATCTAGTATTATTCAACAAGAAAAGGTATTAGGTAGTGACAGATTTATTGATTGGGTTGAGAAAAGATTTAAAACATGTTTTAAGGTAAGGAAGATAGGAAGGCCGAAGAAACTAGAAAAATAGGTGTGACCCCTTTTTCCTCCTAGGGAGTATTATCAATAGGCTCAGATATAGATATTATTTCAATGCCCCGCTT
>JBHPDT010000114.1:0-5366 GCA_042577545.1 Candidatus Omnitrophota bacterium
TCTTTGCTGTTAAAGAGTTACATGCTTTTCTTCACCCTAATTAAGAAAGAACCTTTTATTTGTAGTAGGCAGAATTTTTTTTAAAAAATACCCATGGCCCCCCCCATCAAGTCATTTAAAACTGTTACCGTAGTAAAGTAGAAGAGTGGTCTAGGCAGCAGCATGTTTAGCCTTTCTGTATTGTAATGCAAAGACAGCCTTAATCTTACGATCGATAGTCCCTTTTAGCTCAATTGGGTTGATTGAATCAAATTTATCTGTTAGCCTTTTTTTGGTGTTCTTTGATACATGCTCTGATGAAAGCACTCTTTGATAAGGGGTTTGGGTCTTATCGAATTTACGTTTTAACTTAGACCCTATGACCTTCTTATAAAGTAGTTTCTGAGCAGGCCTGAAAAAATTATGGTATATGCAGAGTTCATTGCTGTATAAGTCATTCATAGCTTGGGCTACCTCAGGCTTATCCAAACGTAAGCGTCCAAACACGCGCCTTACATGAGTAGAGTTCTTCTGCTCAATATGAGCCTGATCATCCTTCTTGTATGGCCTTGAGCGGGTAAAGCCTATAGAGTTTCGCTTACAATAGTCTATAAGGTTCCAGTTTAAAAACTCATCACCATTATCAAAATCCATATCCAGTACCTTAAAGGGCAACTTCTTAGTTATCTCATCAATAGCTCCTTTAACAGCAAACTGACCCTTGCCTAGCGTAGCTCTGCGCGATACCCAGCATGTAGCGATATCGACGGAATTAACAGTATATATAAACTCTCCACTACTAGAATGACCACAATGGGCAACAGTATCAAGCTCGAGGGAACCCGGTTTAGTAACACCTGATGAAGAACATCTAATAGGTATCTGGCTTCTTATAATATGGCCTGGCTTGGTTCTACCATAGATCTTTCTCTTGATGCGTCTTTTTATATATCTTAATCTTCTATCAATAGTGCTTGAAGATATACTAAAGAGCATTCTCTGGGTATCAGCGTCAATAGGGTAATATAACTTTAGATGCTTAATCCAAAGAGGGATAGAGGCTTTCAATATAATGCCACAAGGATATTCAGTAAGCTTCCATAGTTCTTCAATTATCCATATAACATGTTTGGAATATATGCAAGCCCTTGGTTGCCTCCTAGCGCCTTTATCAGGCGGTATGCCATTAATAAGCCTTATGGCAGACTTACGGTGTATATTGAGATTATCGCATACTTCATCAATAATTTTGGATTTTTCCTTTTTTGAGGACTTAAAATATCTTTTATGCACTATAGACATATAATCCTTTTTAGTAGTTCGAGTCATTAGTGTTACCTCCTTTTCGGTAACACTATTATATGACGCAACTACGGGTGTTTCGGTAACATTTTACATGATTTGATGCGGCCCCATTGACTTTTGTAGAATCATAGGGTAAACTCTTTATATATATGGGAGAATCCGTTAATTAATCAATTAAACGAATTAGCAGGTGAAAGTCTTTTTTTTATTCAGTTAATCAATAGTTTTAAAAAGTAATTAATATAAAGGATTTTAATTGATTACCTACCTAAAAAGGTCAAAAAAGGAGATAGAAGATGAATAGTAAGTTAAGATTACTTAAAGTGGTTTTAATATTGGCGTTTGTTTTTAATATGAACAGTGAGACCCTGCTTGCCATGACAAGAGATGTGGAGGGAGAGGTTCTCTTTACAGATTACGAATTAGATGGAGATTCTAACGGTTGGTACTGGTTCTTAGGAAAAGAATATAAGGGGGTAGGAGGCGCTTCTGATAAGGATGCGCCAGAAACAATTATTGAACAGATAGGTTCTGGTGGAATAGGCAACATCCCCGATCAAGACCCACCACTTAAGGCAGATAATAATCAGATAAGCCCTGAGGAAATGAGAGATATGCCTGATGAAGGGGTAGGTGGTGATGAGATAAGCGTTTTTAACCGTGAGTCACAGGCTATTTCTATTGTACCAGGTGAAGAAACCCGGGTGGCTACCATTGAGGAACATACAAGCGTTCAATATGATTTAAGTGGTAATACTGGCCCTTCCCCAGAAGTGATCCCGATACTACCAGATGAAGACTATGATTATGTTATTATAACCAGCAATGCGCTGACTACACCTTTCAGGGCGCTTGCTGATTACAAGAATAGCATAGGCATTAAAACCGTAGTCTGGACAACAGAATCTATAGAGCAATCTTATGAAGGCAGCAATTTAAGTGAGAAGATAAGAAATTTTATAAAGGATGCCTATAATATATGGGGCATAGAATACGCTCTCTTAGGAGGAGATATCGATGCAATACCCACATTTTACTTAAGAGGCGGTGTCCCAGAGAGCGGACGCGTTGATACGCCCTGCGACTTATACTACGGTGGCCTTGATTATAACTGGGAATTTGAAGTTGTTAACGGCCGTGGCATGCAAAAAGTGGATCTTCAAGCAGAGGTATACATAGGAAGGGCGCCTGTCGATACAATAACGGAAGCAGATAACTTTATACAGAAGATTATATTATATGAAAATAACAGTGGAGATCATCAGAACATATTATTGGCTGCTGAATACCCTCCGCATGATCCTATACCTATAAATGAATCGGAAAGAATAAAAACCGCATTGCAGGCGAGCAATAACGATCTCAGCATAGAAAGATTATACGATTTTATAGATAGTAATAGGTGGAAATGGCAATGGTCTCCGACGAGACTAATTGATGGGGGCACGTCTATCAATAATGAATATGTGCACGGTCTAAATGAAAATCATCATGATCTGATATTTTATAATGGGCACGCAAGCCCGCGAACGACATTAAAGCTATTCCGTCCTGGCACCCATCCTGATCCAAATCGCAATGATCTCCAATCTATAAATAACACAAAACCGTTCATATTATGGAGCGGTGGTTGCTATGCTGGAAGTTTTGACGGCTGGGACCCTAACCCAGACCACAGGCAAGAAGATGGGGATTGTTTAGGTGAAGATCTTTTAACTATGGAACATGGTGCCGTGGCTTTTATAGGAAGTTCGAGAACAGTACCAACTATAGGTGAAATGAATGAAGACGGTTCTATGACTTATCTGTCCCCTGTTGTTTATGGCAGCGTATTTGCGTGCGCATTTGTAGACGAGTTATATAAAGGAGCTCCGATAGGAAAGGCTTTACATCTATCCAGAGAAAAGGCTCTAGAATCTTATTTTACGCCGCCAAGACCGGATGATGCTGCCCATTATATATGGGCTGGGCTAATGATCAATTTACTCGGAGATCCGACTTTAGGATTATATCCTACTGCAGTTGCTGACAGTGACGAAGATGGTTTATCTGATGATGAAGAGATCGAAGCTGGAACAGATCCAAATGATCCTGATTCTGATGATGATGGTCTCATTGATGGAGATGAAGTGAATACTCACGGAACAGACCCTCTTAATCCTGATTCCGATGGCGATGGCGTAAATGATGGGGATGAGGTAGAAGATGGTACAGATCCTATTGAAGGCGATACCTTAACAATAACTTATGACGCTAGTAAACTTGAAGGTTCTGTTGGAGAGCACTTATTTTGCCGCTTATACGTAGAGACTGCAGCAATTCCTCTGGTTGGCTGGCGGATAAATGTCGAAGACCTTCCAGACGGACTAGGCATAAGTACTTCTACAGATTATATTAATATATATGGCACCCCAACAGAAGCAGGATCTTTTGAGAATATTAAAGTTCGAGTTATAGATGGTAATTATGATACTGGTTCAACTAACTTGACTATCAATATTCTACCCTCTCCTGAAAATCAAGCACCGACCGCTTCCTTCACAGCAAATCCAACATCAGGTGATGCGCCTCTTGAGGTTAGCTTTGACGCATCAGCCTCAAATGACCCTGACGGAAGTATAGATTCTTATCGTTTTGACTTTGGTGATGGCAACATAGTTACTACTTCTAATATTGAATTTGATGATGAAGCTACTTTGGACCAAATAAATAGATTTGTTACTTCACATACATATATAGAAGAAGGCACCTACACAGTTACCCTGGCAGTTACAGATGATGATGGGGCTACTTCTGATCTTGTAAGTACGCAAATAATAGTTACACCACCTAATCAAGCACCTGTTGCTTCATTTACGATGAATGGATCGAGTAGTCCAATAAGAGGTGAAGCGCCATTTGTGGTGAGTTTTGAGTCTATCTCCACTGATCCTGATGGAAGCATAGCTTCTTACAGTTGGGATTTCGATGGTGACGGAGAAGAAGACTCTTCTGAGACAAATCCCACACATACCTTTAATAATGATACAGCTGATCATATAATGCATACACCTACCCTGACAGTTACAGATAATGATGGCGATGCTGATTCAACATCAGATAATCCAGTACAGGTAACTATAATAGTTGAACCAGCGCTTCTTCAAGCGCCAACTAACCTTAGTACTATACCAGATGAAACAAATCCTCAGACACAGATAGATCTTACATGGACAGATGCATCAGATAATGAGGATGGATACAGAGTAGAAAGAAGCGGTAGTAATATCAGCGCAACTTTTGTATCATTAGAGCCGTTGTTATCTGCAAACGCTACATCTTATAGTGATTCCGGCCTTGATCCTCATACCGTTTATTATTATAGGGTTGTTGCTTTTAACCAAGATAGTGAAAGCGTATCAGAGGTAATAAGTGCTAGGACCTTACGCAATCCGCCAGATGTACCTACTGATCTTAATGCTTATGCCTTATCACAGACCCAGATAAACTTCTCATGGTGGATCAATTTGGATAACACAGATAGCACCAGAGTAGAAATCAGCCTTGATGGGACCAATTTTATTAGAGATTTGGGAATAACCTATGACCCTAGTATTGGAACAGGTTTATGGCATGACCTAATGCAGTGCACAGAATACTATAATGTTCATGCGGGTCAACGCGTATCTTTAACAGCAGATACCACCTACTATTTTAGAGTAGTAACAGTCAACAGAGGCGGTGAGAGTACCTCAGAGATAGTAAGCGCTAAGACCCTACCCAATAATGAACCACCGACCGCTTCATTTACAGCAGATCCAACATCAGGAGATGCACTTCTTACAGTGAATCTTGATGCTTCAGCATCTAGTGATCCTGATGGAAGCATAGCTTCTTATGTCTGGAACTTCGGTGATGGAGGTCCTATAGTAACGACAAATAATGATAACATCTCAAAAGTCTATGGCACACCAGGGAATTACACAATTACCCTAACAGTCACAGATGATGATGGTGCAACATCTGATCTTGTAAGTACGCAAATAACAGTTACAGCCCCTAATCAAGCGCCGACAGCTTCATTTACGATGAATGGATCGAGT
>JBHPDT010000115.1:0-5309 GCA_042577545.1 Candidatus Omnitrophota bacterium
CCACAGACTCAACATTCTCATAACCGCCCCTTTTTAGGGCAACGGTCATGGTCTTCGTCTTCTCAGCTGCCTCTCTAAGCTGTCTCTCCTGCTCCTCCTTGGTCAACTCAACAACTCGCGCTTTCCTTAAGATGCCCTCTCTCTTTATCTCTTCTTTAAACTCTCTTAATATATCCTCTCTTGTAATAGGCTCTACCTCCTCAACAACAAGGATCGGCTCCATCTCTGATTTATCCAATTCAACCCTAGGCTCTTCTATTACTAGGGGATCTTCGATAGGCTCTTTAGTCTGCTCAACAATATTGCCTAATTTATCACGCCTGGGCTTCTCTTCAGACTCTTTTGCCTCTTCTGCGTCCTTTTTACCTCTTTTGCGCGGCTTCTTCTCTTTCGGTTTTGGAAGCTGTATCTCAAGCACCGATATAGTCCCATCCTCATTCGAATAAAACTCATATGGGTTCTTATCAATATGTTCAACAAATATATGCTTAACAGGGTAGAAGTATCTATCTAGGTGAGGGGGGTTCTTGACGGTCTTATCGCGCTCAATATGGATAGATCTAGCAAACTTATTATCAAGGCTCATTAGCTGCTCAAGCTCGGTGAATACAACACCTTTTGGGCGTATTCTTATTCCATATCGCGGATAGTACTTTTTCTTAATCTCAAACTCGATATCTTTATTCGACGCTATAACCAGCAGAGAGGTATCTTCCATAGGCTCAAATGTAATATAATCTAATATCCTCTCTTTTATCTGCGGCTGGGATCTCTTTCGCTCTTTTTTCTTCCGATCTCTAGCTTCTTTTCTCTTGTCTTGGGCCCTAGACCTTATCTCCTCTTCTGTTTTGCTCGTCTCCTGGGATTGCGGCTTAGATACGATCTTCTTCTCTTGTGGTTCTTTCAATGCTGTAACTTCTTTAGGCAAGTTTTCAATATCTTGGCCCCGCTCCTTTACTCTCTCATGTTTCGGTCGTACTTTCGAAGTCTTAAGCCCGGGTTTTTCGCTCTCTCCAATATCGATAGCCAGAACCTTACCGCTCTCAAAAGATGATACCGTGTGAGGGAACTCAGAGGTTGGTGTTATAATCACATAATCCACAGCATAAAAGTAATCATCAAGCCCGGATTGTTTCTTCACATAGGGCGTCTTGACTATATCAACATAATCGACCAAGCCCTCATCATATGAGGCGTGCTCTTCCAGCTCGCAAAAAGCAACCCCTATCAGATCCACTACGATCCGATAAGGGTCTTGGAGTTCGTAAGTTACAAAATCTAATTTTTCGTTTGAAGCGAGTATTACACGAGAAAACTTTGGGTATATCTCATAAGCTAGATCGGCCAGGACAAAGGATGAGTCAGTCTCATCAGCCTTAACAATATCACATATACCTAATGTTATTATTGTATATACTAAACAAAAAATAACGAGAAACGCCCACCGTTTCATCCCTCATTTCCCCTCTATTTAAGACCTTATCTATAAGTCTAAATTCAATTTAACATATGATATGGGTGGTGTCAATCGCATTCTAGCAAAATAATAAAAAAAATTACTCCTATAATAGAAAAAGAAACGAAAAAGGGGACGGTTCTGATTTTTGTAAAAAACAGAACCGTCCCCTTTTTTCTACTTTTATATTATATCTGAGCGAAGATCTCTCGTAATACAAGAGCTGCGGAACCTAAAGCAACCGCGCTGTCACCCAATCTTGATGGAACTATCTTTACTGTATTGGCAGGCTCCTCAAAAGCCAACTGTCTCACTACCTTCCTGACAGGTCCAAGAAGTAATTCTCCGGCCTGCTCGATGCCTCCACCAATAACCACTACCTCTGGGTTGAAGAGATTTATCAGATATGCTATTCGCACACCGAGATTTTGACCAGCGTTATCAACTATCTCAGCAGCTATCTTATCCTTGGCCTTAGCAGCCTCTATCACCATATCAGATGTGAGATTTTCAAGATCGCCCCCTGCTAATTCAAGTATCTTAGATTCCGCCTTCTCTTTTGTTAAGACGCTTCTTGCGGCCTCCGCGATACCAAGATCCACTCCCCAAGGACGCAAATATGAAGGTGCCTCATCTACCAAAGTTGACTCTGAAGAATCGACCATGAGCTGCATCTCACCAGCGCTTCCACCAGCGCCACAGTATATCTCACCCTTGATAATAATACCGCAGCCAACATCAGAATAGACATAGAGCATATCATCGATCTCCTGCTCCAGGCCTAGTCGCTTCTCACCAAAGGCAGCTACAGTAGCGTCATTTCCAACAAATGTAGGGATCCCGAACTCTTTTTGAATCAATGATTTTATAGAGGTATAGCTTCCGGTTGTTCTTCCCCTTATCGGGTCTGTGTCTCTAACAGTCCCCGCTATAGCGTCTATAACACCTGATATTCCAAGCCCAACGCCCTTGATCTTATTCTTATCGATCTTGGATTTCTCAATTATCTCATAGACCATCTCAATCGAGCTTGTTATAACCTCATTCATAGGACCTGCTGGGCGCTCTCTCTTGACCTTGCCAATTACTGTATTACCAAGATCTGTAACCGCGGCAACCATGTTAACCGGGCCTATGTCAACCCCTATCACATAGCCTACTTTGGCATTGAGCTCAACTAGTGTGGGTTTACGTCCACCAGTAGATACATCAAAACCCTTTTCAATAACTAAATCTTTGTCAATGTAGTTATTGACGTAATTTGAAACAGTTACGATATTTAGCTTCGTAACCTTTGATATCTCGGTTCTTGTGACCGGTCCGCTCTTTCTAATAACATCTAAAATAGAGAGATTTTTGCGTTCCCTGTCAGACAAAACCTGATCTCTGAATAAAGTCTGTCTCACTGCCATGCTTGCATCCTCCTTTTATTTTTTTTCTATGGACAAAAAGTCTTTATTAAGTTTTCCACATTTTATCCACATTATATCTGCGGGTTTTAATAACACTTTAGAAAGTATAGCAAAAAAGTCCGATGTTGTCAATAATTATTTTTATGTGGGGTTTTAGGAGAAGTTACATAAAGGAAAATGGAGGCGGTCCTAAAGGAGACCCCGCACCATATTGGGTGCGGGCCACACACACCTAAGCAAAAAATTTGTCAAATTTACAGTAAAATGGAAAAAACAGAAATGTTTACAGGCTTACTTACAAATATGGGTGCTTGCATACTTGATAAGAGTATCTTTCATATCTCTTTGCTCTGCGTTTATCCTCTCAACGCCAATGAATGTTGAATCTTTATTGCTGAATGTCCTGACAACCTTAGTAAGCCATGCTATAGGTCGGGCTATAATCTCTTTTGGAAGATTTATCTCCAGGGGAAGATGCGTACCAACCGGAATCTCGTTCTCTGATATGAACAAGAGTCCGTTGCGACTAATATCTACCGATTGCGACTCAAGATAGGACCCCTCTTTAGGAAACCAGAGATCCACTTTGGTTTTATATCGCACTGATCGCCTCTTCTCCGGACCTTTGTGGGAGCTCTTTTGTGAAGCGCTTTTAGCAGATACATAATCTATTATCTGATTAACGTCCTCCTCTGTGCCTTCTAATATCTTAGCGCCGATATAGAATGTGTTCTTCTCAACCTTCTGCGCTCTTGTTACACATACCAGCAATAGAATAGGGCGGGATAGTACTTTATCGGGGAGATCTATCTTAACGCAAAGATATGTGCCAAGAGGAATCTTATTGCTCGACTTAAACGCTATGCCGCTATAGCTTACATCTATTGTCTCACTCTGTAGATAAGAACCGTTATTTGGAAAATATATATGAAGCCTGTTCTTGAATCTAAGAGATCCTCTATGTTTGATATCCTTAATCCAGCTTGAGTAAGATATATCTGAACCTATATTTTCGATTATTCTTTCTTTATCTTGGTCTTGGTTATTAAGTTCGCCTTTTTTTGAATATTTTTTCAGGTCCAAGGCTTCTTCTTTCCTGGCTATGGCTGAGAGTATCTCCTCTCGCTTTCCAACAAATTTTCTTACAACACAACCTGTAAAATCTTCGATAATCTTTGTAGCCCTTTTATCACACGGATCTTCCATTACTACACAAACAATATTTTTGATCTTCTCAACCGGCACAACGCAGTATTTCTTTGCAAGATGAAAAGGAATGATCTTGATAATCTCATCGGGAATCTCATAACAGCCTAATGGTAGGTATGGAAATGAGGGGTGACTGCGATAACAGGGCTTATCTGTTCTTGGCTCATCTTTCGCGTGGTTTTTTCGGCTATTCTGCATGCTCATTGCGCTCACCTACCGCAAAATAAGAGGTTTTGCCCTTCCATATAAATATACAGCACGGGTGGTGTAAAGTCAATATTTCATAAATATAAACATTCATAACAATATGCAATATATATAGTTATATTAATAAGTATTTTATAAAAGATTTAATTTATATATACAATAATAAGCCCTAAAACAGGACTCTTTAAATAGGGACAGCGACCATTTATTTTAACTCATATAGGGCACAAGACCAAAAAGGTCGCTGTCCCTATTTAACCTTTAAAACTTTAGTGTAATACCTCCGCTGCCAGCTGTCTCACCAAACCACCTGCCCTCAACATTTATAGATATGTTGTCAGGGGAGGTGACATTTAAACCAGTAAGAAATACGACCTTCTTGTCATTGCCGGCATCTAATTCATACTCAAGCCCATTTAGATTAAATTCTGTTTTGGTACTAGAATCAATATATCCGACCCCTAAATACGGCAGGAAAGAGAATACATCTCTGGTATGCCAATTGCTATAATTTATAAAAAACTCCCTGCTTAGCATAGCGCTGATCTGCCACTCATGAATCTTAAAATCAGTGATAGATATATTCGGATTATTGACACTATTTATTTTAACCTTATCTACTGATGAATCTGAATATAAATAGTGGGCGTCACCGCTTATGCGTATATTGCTCTCGGGTATCTCAAATAGCATTATCTTGCCTCCGCCGCCGATGGCAAAGGCATTAGCCGCGTTAACCTTTACAAAGTTTCCATATTGATTAAAGCTTGCGTTTAGGTTAGAAAGGCCCATGCTAAGATACGGCTCTATGTATTCATTAATATTATATCCTAGACGGAAAAGATACCACTGACCCTCTAGCTCTTCGCCCTCTGTAAGCGTAGCCCCATCAAGATCTCTATCGACAATAAAATTATAGTCAAAACTAAAATTCACAGGCCCGATGCCTTGCTCCTGAAGATTAGCAAGCCCTTGGCCATAGGGGACTTTAGGATCTGATGGATTACCGGCCGCTGCCCCAAAAC
>JBHPDT010000116.1:0-5103 GCA_042577545.1 Candidatus Omnitrophota bacterium
CAGATATCTATATTACCGGCCCAGATGAGAGTAAAACCAATTATGATCTCAATCTCACCTGGGATCTTGGCGAACTGATCTGGAACCAGGACAGATACATACCTACAGTGGGAAAGGGTCAATTATAAGACGGGAAGACTACTTAAGGTATAGAACCAACTACCCTAAGTGGCCGTCCCGTTTTGAAAAAGGCTTGTGGAGCCTCAGCAGGTATATAATACACACGCATATAGTGGCAAGAGCTAAACGAGCTTAATTCTATCACAAACCCCCTAAATAAACAATCGGTGGTTTATTTACTTCTTGCCCCTTAGTATTTATAGGTGTAGAATAATTGGTAAATAAAGGATGCCGGTAAAGTGGATAATTCATATTGGGTATTTTTAGGTCTTATTTTTATACTGTTAATAGGGCTACATATTGCAGGATACAATGTGGCAACGAAGCAGGGAGAGAAAGAACGCAAGATGTGGCATAAGTATAGCATACGTAAGAAAACAAGCATCCTAATTTTTAATATAATAGTCATATTGGTGATAACATTTTTATCGATTTGGGCTATAATTGCAAAATGGTGGAGTGTCAGACTGGTATTTTGTGTATTATTCCTACCTTTTTATTGTTTCTACACATATAGAATGGCAAAAGATATATCTGTAGAGAAGAAGCAAAACTTAGTGAAATGATATAAGTAAACAGGAGGAGAGGGATGCAGCTTATATTAGAAGCTTTATCTGTTATTGCAGTATTTGTTTTGCCCATGGTCATTAAATCCATTTATTCCAAATATTATGATATCAAAGAAGTTAAAAAGTTAGCAAATATACACATCCTGAGACGTTTTATACAATCCTCTGGTATTATACTTTTCATGCTCTATATTGCAACACACTATGCAAATGGGATGGAACTGCTTGGCATTAAAACAAGCGATGCCATTATGCTGCTGTGGGGCTTCCCCCTCTATATTCTTTTCATAGCTCTAGTTAGGGTTGCGAAATTTATATCAGGGCGTATCGGCAGAAGTGTAAATTATTCTCGTCTCGATATTAAAGAGACGCTGTCTATGAAGTCTGGTACCCAAAGATTTTTTTATGTATTGTCTATGATGCTGATGGTTGTTGCTGAAGAGATGTTGTTTAGGGGGTATTTAACTTTATTGCTGGGAAAACAATTGAATGCATTGCTTGTATGTGCTGTCGCTTCTTCCTTTTTTTATATCTTGATGCATTTGTATGTGGGAAAAAAATATATTATAAACTATATATTTATGGCAATAATTTTTACGATACCAACTGTATTAACAAAAAGCATAATGATTGCTG
Organism: Candidatus Omnitrophota bacterium; assembly: GCA_042577545.1. Classification (GTDB taxonomy): domain Bacteria; phylum Omnitrophota; class Gorgyraeia; order JABMRG01; family JABMRG01; genus JBHPDT01. The sequence goes on from JBHPDT010000116.1 coordinate 1,326, forward strand.
TGGGAGCCCACCTGTGTAACAACACCTTCTATCTTTGGAGGATATGGGCGATGGGCGACCAAAAGGAATAAAGCCAGAACAAGGCAACGGTGGTTTATTTACCATAAGAATGAGATTTTGTTTAGATAGTGTATAACGTCAACTATTTTTTCTACCCAACGACAATTATTTTTTCCGGTTTCAGCGAAAATTTTTTAATTCACCCCCTTTATTTTGCGGATTTTAGCAGTCTTCATGCGGTAACTGTCGATATTTAACTCTAAAATAACACTATGATGCACAATTCGATTACAAAGACGCTTTATGCAATATACTATCAACAAATAAGTTACAATACAAATACGGGTTTTAAGCCTCTAGTATTTGTTTCATAACGCATTGCACTGGAGCATGTTATATAAAGCGTCTTGAAATATTTTGAAATATTTGAAATATTTTTTGAAATATTCTACAGAGAGCTAAGAATATAGCTAAAATCATCCCCACTTGATTTCTTCGAAATCAAAGCAGGGGGGATTAATTCGCACTTATGACTTACGCTCCCTTTGGTCGCGTAAATCATGTGCTCATTAAGGAGGAATGATGGGGAAGAAGAGGTTGGTTGCAATCATCATTATATTGTTAATAGCGATACCTGTTTTGACAATAGTGAATTTTTCTATTTTACTGGAAAAGACGCCAAAGTATATCCGTTACTATGCAAATGTGGGGGGGCAACTACCACTAATAACTCAACTCTATTTTAATATAAGCATGCTCGCCAAACGTTTTTTTATACTATCGTTATTAATCATGCCTGCGGTTTATATAGGCTTTATAGTATTAGCTGTTTTATCAAAAAACAAGCTTATCCCTTTGGTGGTGTTTGGAGTTATATCAGTTATTCTTGTTTTAATGCTATTCATAGGAGACGCAGCTCTTGAGATACCGTTGGTGCAGATGCTTAGAATACTTGGCAAGCAATCCACAGCAGAAGAAATAAAATCCACGAGACAGATGATAGAAGATGGAAAAGGTCCTTTTTTGGTGCCCAAAGTAAAGCGAGCTTTCGGGGATTAACGGGATAAAGCGAAGCCCTCCGAAGCTAAGAACGAAGTCTCTACGAAGCTTTAGCGAAGTAGGACGAAAGTATCTTAGCGAAGGAGGGCAACAATTTATGTCGCAAGCACAGCAAGGCTGACAGAAGGAGCAGTTAACTAGGAGGAGTACGATGATTAGTGTAGTATTGAGAATTATTATGTTTTTATCTGTAGCAATTTATGGAGTAGGAATATTTTTGTTATCTTATGCTACCATGGGCCTGCACAGTGCATCGCAAATAGAACGTTTGCTTTTTTTTGTCCCTTATTCCTTGATATTGTTGTCATATATTACATCCTTACCATTACTTATGTTTGGCCGTGAGAGAGGAAGAAAACTTATAATTTTGAGTGCGACTATTGCTCTAATATTGCTTCTAGCACATACGATACAAACATTCACGACATTCTGGATAAAATATTTCGACATAGTTAACGTATTGTTTGAGCTGGCAAGAATGCTACTACCCAGTTTACTTATTTATCTATTTACCCGCTCCAAGGTAAAGGAGCAGTTTAGTAGAAGTATGCAGGGCTCCACAGCACATTATATGGAACTCATGGCAACAACAATCATAGCTGCAACTATATCTTTTTATCTTATTTATGTTTATGTAAGTTCTTGGAGATAAACCAGCACGAACAATAATGGAAAAGCTCCTAACCATAAAACAACCGAGCAATTTGCTGCAAGTAAAGCCCTTTAAAAAACCGGACCTGTTCCCATTTTAAATTAAAAATTTTTTAGGAAATTGAAAAAATATACTTGCATTATCTTTTATATGCACTTAAAATATATATATATTAAGGAATAATATTATATGTATACTAAAAAAATTGTAAAGCAACCCCTTTTTTTAAAAGGGATTGCTTTCTTTTTTTGGAATAAAATATGATTAAGAGAAGATCTGTAGGTATAGGCTTTTTTATCTCACTTCTAATATTAAATGGATATCTACTGCTTAGGTTTTTAAGGAATGTATTTGAAGGGGAGAGCTTTCTGGAGCTTTTACTTACCCTGATCGCTACAGAGAGAGATCACGTGCTTGCTTATACGGCATTTGTTGTTATTATTCAAGGTGTTCTTATTCTGATTCCTTTACTTGTTTCAAGCGTACTTGTCTTACTGGGAAAAGAGCTGGGTAGAAAGATAGCTATCTGGGCTTCTCTTCTCGGGATTCTTATGACGGCCTACATAGCGTTTGTTACGCCTGAGGAGCCCTGGCCATTTAAAGGTCTTATTATACTTACGTATTGTGGAATTATATGGTTCTTTACACGTACCCGTGTTAAGGAGCAGTTTAAAGGATAATTTTTTTGTCAGTTATCCTCACCAAAGTAGGTACCTCATAAACGGGCAGCATGGTCTTACTATGAAGAAAGATGTATTAAAAGAGCTTTCAGATATCTTCCTTAAGCGTAATAGATCTAAGTTAGACAAGGAACAGCTTTGGCTGTTATTAGCAGCCTCATCTATATTGATCCTTATTATTGTAACGCTGTTTCTCGTTCTTGTGCAATAGATCGCCTGCGCAGATAACAGATCACTTTAAAAGAAAGGAGTATTTATGAAGGTGCTGGCGTGGTACTCTGGCATGACCGTAAGCCTTACATCATTATTGGGCGTTTATGGATTCTTTATTACAAAGGAGACGCATTTTATCGGTATGATAGCGCTTTTGACTCTTTATCTTCCACCAGCTATCTATATATGGCTTACGTTGTTTAAAAAGAAATAATATATGCAGAGAAAGCCTTTCGGAAAAAACGCTAAAAAGACCAGTTTTAGAAAAAAATCGCAAAATTCAATAATTCTTATTGAATATCTCTTATATTTAAGGTATAATGTTAACATAAATGTAAATAATGTAAATATAGAACCAACCTAAAACACCTGGCAAAGTGATTGCGAGGTGTTTTTTTATGGGTATCGGTGGAGTGATAAGAAAAAACTTAAGCTCAAAACTACTCATATTTACAATTATCCTTTCAATAATCAGTAGTGCCCCCGTCTCTTATGCTTTAAGACCTACCGCATCTAAAGCCAGCTCAAGTGGTGCTAATCTATTTGTGCAGAATGCCACCTTTGGAGCTGGGTCCTGGATTGATGACCATGTTCCTAATGTATCAAACAGTACACTCGTTAGCGCACAGGCAGAGGCAGGCCTGGATCGAGCCCTGATAGAGGCCCTGCTTAAATTATTTGGTCCTGAAATGACTCGTTATGCCTCACAAGTATCTATGACCGGAGGGCTTGGAGCCCTTATGCACGATCTGATCTGCGCTTATAAAAAGAACGGTTATGACGTGGTAGGAATACACCCAGTGTATGAATCTATCAAGGGCATGGAATTTGGAGGAGTGGTCTACCGTGATGAAGAGACAGGCGAACTTGTTCAGGGCCTGCCTGAATTACCAGAAGGATGCAAAACACTCGGTGATATGATTAGAAAGGCCTTAGGTGAGCCTGTGTTTAGATTGCCGACGCTTGTATTAAATGATGAAGAGTTTGCAGCAAATGCCAATGATGAGATGTGCAGAGAGATCATGGGAAGAGAAATTAGGACAGATGTATATCGTCTTTATACTAAGTACGGAGAAGCCCCACAATATTATGTGGATTCCTATTATTTAGATAATTATGGTAATCAGGTTCACATTTTTGACAGTGTCTATCCTGATAGCGATCGCCGCTGGAT
>JBHPDT010000117.1:0-5029 GCA_042577545.1 Candidatus Omnitrophota bacterium
GAGGTCAAAAATGAGGTTAATCTTCAAAAGAACACACTTTTAGTTGCATGATCCAATAGATAGCGATTATATGTAAAAAAGGTTATTTATTTAGGGTTGGATATTAAGCAACTATATAATTGAGTGTTTTGGATGCGCCGTTACGTAAGATATTGACATTGACATTAGAGGAAGAGCCCTCTCTTATCTGGAGAAACACAAACATAAGATCTATTAGATTATATATCTTTTTCCCATTTATGGTCTTTATGATATCCCCTTCGACTAAACCCGCCTTGTGTCTTATCTCAGGCCTTAATTTGTCTACTAAAAAGCCGCTCTTATCCAAAGTTCCGGAACAGCTCTGGGCCTGAAAGCTTAGCTTAAACCCCTTAGTTCCAAAACCTACAGATTTCACCCTCTTCGCTGCATACGCTACTGTATCCTGAACATTCCCCACCAGCGCAGTAGCTACACTTTGGGAATCTACCTCCCAGGTATCTTCAGCTATCTTCTTTGTCCTTAGCTGGTGGAAAAATAACATATCTGGGGACATTTTCTTTGGACGCGTTGAGAATTTTTTATTATAGGTACTGACAAAATTTCTCTCAAGTACAGCCTTATTTCCCTGGATATTAACAAGCTTAAAATTGTCTTCCTCCTTAGTCAGCCTCTGATCAATAGGACGGTAGAAATATTCCAGCGTATCGAGATTAGCTAACTCAACAAATTCCATGTTCATGTAAGGTATATTCTTTATCAGGCAGAAATGATTCTTTAGTTTCTCTTCGCTAGAAGGGTCCTTTAAGACAACAAAGTTGTCAAATACGCCCATAATTTCAAACTCATCTTGCAAGAAATCTCCTTCTGCGTACAAGAAGGTTTTATCAGATTCTAGATCCTTGATTACAGCATATATCTCTGGTGAAATATTGATTAAGGTGCCAAGATTTATCTTCTGATCTTCTGCATCGACCTTCTTAATCTTTACGATGCTCTCAATAGACGATGATAATATCTCAGGGCTATCTTCCTCAGATATTGCAGAAGGTGCCTGGATCATCAAAAATACAGCGCATATAAAAATTATATTATATATTTTTTTCATAACTCATCTGCTCTCTCTTAAACAAATAAGCCACACAAGCGTACAATCGGGGCAAGGATTAAACGAAGGAGTCTTTTAAGATAATCTTTGTCGCGGATAAAATCAGCTATTGGCGGACTATGCTTATAGTAGGTGCTGATAAATTTGCGACCTACATAATTATTTGCAAGATACTTATCTCTAAAACGACAGAGCGTATTAACCTCAGGCGCTAGAGGCGAGCCATAAGAGGCGGTAGCTATAAAACACGCCCTGGTACCTGATTCTTTTCTGCCGATAAGCCCACCGGCTGCGCTAGACGGGTTTGGAGTACTAGTTACTTGCACAAGATTTAATTTTCCCGCTCCATATACATTATCTGTGCCAGCAGCGCCGATATCGATTGCTCTGCTTCTAAGTAAGCTCATAAGTTGATCGGCAGTACGTGTTGGACTCTCTTCTAATAAAAGCGCTGCCGCGCCAGCAGTGTGCGGGCACGCAGCCGATGTGCCATAAAATGCTGTATATGTATAGTTTGCCACACCATCAGGCGCGGCAATATCTGGCTTTATCCTAGAAGCGCTGCCGCCCCACGCATTTGTCGGACCTAGAGAGCTAAAACTCTCTTGCGGGCCATTTACCCAATTATCCTCATCAATGGCGCCTGCGGCAAACACATTAGCGTGTGATGCAGGATCTACTATACTACTTTCCTCAGTATAATATTGTAAATCTCCATCCAATGAAGAAAACTCTATCTCTCTGTTAGCGCTACTATCAACGCTTGCTACGGCTACATAAAAGGTTCCAATGCTCCCATAATTAATAGATATGGACGGTGTCTGCCCTGCCGTATGAACAGAACTAGCATCTGCATCCGCTGCAGTTGTAAAACCATCTCCTGCTGATATCGAAAATGGTAGTGGAAAATCTTCAAATAGATATATTGCATATCTGACATTGCTAGAACCAGTGCTATTAACCGTAGACCAGCCATCATTCCAACGCAAGGCAAAACGCGAAGCTGCACCTGTAGTTGTTACGGTTTGCACATGTGAGATTTGATTACCGCTTGAGAACTCATGAAAACGCACAGTGCTTCCTGGAAGAAATGTTGTTGATACACCGCCTGCTACTGTTTGAGTAAAAGTTCCTTGCCAGTGCGATTGAGTATAATTGCCAGCAGCGTTAACCCATAATATTCCCGCTGCATAAGCATCATCGACTATATCACCTATAGTGCCACTCCCATCCCCACGACCATCTACATCAAACCATCCCACAGAATGAGATATAATATCTACTCCATTGGCAATACAATAATCTATCGCATCACCTAAGTCAGTAGCGCTAGCAATCAAAATCAGATGTAACTGCGCATCTGGAGCCATATCATATACAATTTCAGCACAACCAGTTCCATGGGTTTCAGTGCCTGCCTTAAGCCCGCCGCCGGTTTCATCATCTCCTTTATAGTTTGACGGTATATCACCGTTTAACACAGCATCATCGAGGTTGGAATATCCGAGATCTATAACAGCAACATCAACGCCAGAACCCGTGTATCCGTTCCCTTGATATGTAGTCGCTGCAGTAAGCGCAACACCCTCACTAGTTTCAGCAAGAGGAACAGGTATAAGTGGGTGTCGTATTAAAAATATTGCGTTAGATTCATCAACAAGTTTCAATATATTTACTGGGGGGATATACACATCATATAAGTTCTTATAGTTCCCGTCAATATAGGCATCACACTCCGCCAGAAGAGATTCCTCTAGCATCTGGCCCTCAGCTACTTTAATTATCACTTTTATTCGCTCAACGCTTTCAGAATCTTGGTCCTTTACCTCATAACCGGTAACAATAGTTTCTGTTGTAGTTATGGTTTCGGTTTCAAAGTCAGTGGGGGACGCGCTCGACTGCTTAAGATCAAATCCGGCAGCAAGACTGGAAACTACGGGGGCTTCTTTCTTCTGAACCTTCTTTTCAATGGTCTTTGTCACATCTTCTGTTTCCGTGACCTCTATCTTTGGCTGGATCAATTTCATAACTGAGCCGCGTATCTTTGGGTGGGAGAGTCTTCCATCTTTGGTCAATGTAAGCTGGGCTTCCTCTGCATTAACAGCGCCAACACAAAAGAATGATATGATAATTAATAATATAATAACGTTTGCATAATGAAAACCTAGCTTACGCATAAGATCTCCCTTCACATATAACTATTTTGTCGAACTATATTGCGCACACCTTAACTAGATACACAGCCTGTTAAAACTTTACATTAAACCCAGCGCTGGCCGCGGTCTCACCTACCCATCTTCCCTCGATATTCAAGGAAACATTTTCAGGAGAGGTTATATCAAGCCCTGTGATAAGAAGTAGCTTACTGTCATTCTCAGCGCTTCCTATATCAAAATTTGTACCAGCTGAATTAAAACTTATATCAGTATCGGAATTTATATAACCAAGCCCGCCATAGGGAATTAGTGAATATACAGCTGCCGGATCCTTCGGATCATATTCAAGAACGAACTCCATGCTTACTATTCCCGCGACCTGCCATTCCTTGACAGTAAATTCAGATGCAGAGACGCTGCGGTTGGGATTATTGATAGAGACCTTATCCACGCCTGGGTCTGTATAAATATATTGGCCATCAACAGAAAAGCGAAGCCTGTGTTCAGGAACCTCAAACGCTAGCACCTTTCCACCAAGTCCAAATATCAGGCCATGTTCGCTCTTAGCCGAAATATTAAAGCCTTGTTCTCTCCATCCTGCATTAAGACGAGACATACCGAACTTCAAATAAGGCTCAACTCTATCAAAAAATGTATAACCAAACCTAAAAAGATACTTCTGACCTTCAATGTCCGCGCTGGTTACGCCACTTCTGCCTACGAGATCTTTATTAAATACCCAATCGGCGTCAAAGACAAGTTTAAGAGGGCCAAAACCAGAGGCCTCTTGGTTGGATATGCCGGGCCCATAAGGAACCTTTGGGTCTGAGGAATTTCCAGCAGTAGTTGCAAAGCAACTGTATGAATATGATATAATAACTGCGATAATTACAAATGCTATAATAGCCTTTCTCATCACTCCTCCTGTTTGTTGTTTAGATCCCTCGTTCCGAAAATCCGGGACGCGGGATTACCCTTCGACGCGGCCAGCTACGCTGGCCTTGCTCAGGGTTTCCGCCAAAGGCGGACCCGCCTTCGGCGGGAATTCGTCCCTATTTTTGCTTTCGCAAGAAAGCTTAGGTGCTCATTAAAAAAGCCGACATTATAGTCGGCAAGATAGATAAAACTCTTCTAGTTGTAAAAAACAAAATGGAATCCCACAATTCCACTACCCCACCGAGTTTGCTTCAAAAACTTCTATACTTTAACTATATAGAAAAAAGTGGGGCTTGTAAAGAAAAAAGATGTTAAAATTACTTTTTTATATTATTAAGGCGTTTAAGATCATCGAGTGATCTTTGCATCTGGTTTATTCTGTTGATCTCATCTATATTCTGATTGCGCTTATTGATCTCGTTAATGCGTCTTACGGAGTCCAGAGACTGCTGCATCTTATTCAGCTCCTGGATCTTTCGCTGTTGTTCTAGTTGCTCATTCAAACGCTTCATGCGCTCTTCCTCTGTCTCCTCATCCTCGTCTATTTCTTCCTTCTTCTCTTCCTCTGTCTCTGCTTGAGGAAATATCTTATCAGCAATCTCTTTCTCTGATTTCACGCTCTTATTTCTAACGCTGATCTGCGCGCTCGCAATTTCTAAAAAACCACCAATGCTTACTGCTAAAAGAAATACTGGAACTATTTTTAAATATCTCATGGTAGATCCTCCTTATTTCCTATTAGCTTATATCAGTAAATTCCAAAAATCAACAAAAAAAGGGGACGGTTCTCATTAACATGATGTATACTAAAGTGTGTCCTTTGACAGTAGACTCTAAAGTTTTTACTTGA
>JBHPDT010000118.1:0-4738 GCA_042577545.1 Candidatus Omnitrophota bacterium
GGCACTGTTCTTTTCTCGCCATTCTTTGTATGATAGATATTGATAAGACTCCTTGCAAAGTCTACATCCTTCCACTTCATAGAAAATATCTCACCTTTACGCATACCTGTGTTAAGAGCTACTATAGCTATCGGCTTTAACCTCCCCCTACAATTCCGCAGCAACTTCTCTATCTCCTCTTTTTCCAAGTAGCGCAATCTATGGTTGTTCTCTTTATATAGCTTAACCTTAGTAATAGGATTGCTGCTTAGCTTGCCCCACTCTACACCCTTGTTCATTATGCCCTTTAACAGTGCTAGTTGTCTGTTGGCGCTCACTTGAGATGATTGCTCGGCCCTTTCTATCTTAAACTTCTCTACAAGCATAGAGGTGATCTCGTATAAGTACTTGCCCCTAAAGAATCTCTTAATGTGCTTAGCGTTGCACACATCTGTTTTGTATGAACGCTTATGTGGCTTAGAGTGTAACTCAAGATATGTATCGATGAAATCCACGAGTTTTATCTTATGCTGCTTGCGAACATCAAGAAACCTGTTCTCAGCAATGGCAAGTTTTCTCTTACGCAATACGTTCTCAGCTAGGGTCTTGCTCGATCCTATTTTCTCGCGAATTCGCCTGCCATTAGCATAGTAGTCTATGTAATAGTCGTTTTTCTTTTTATATATGCCCATAGTTTATTTTATTTTTACGCTCCCAAACTCATCTTTGATTATTTCCCCGTTATTTTTTTCTACAATGGAGTATCCTGCTATACTACTTACATCCAACTCTTCATCTGTAAGATATTTTTCTATGTTCTTGGTTTCTACGATATGCGTCCCTACTGCTTTATAGGTCTGGGGGCTAACCGTGCTGTATAAAGTTGTTTCCAACCTAGTCCTCTCTTTAATTATGCCACACAACAGCTTGACTACATAATGCGCTCTTGCTCCAACCTTAATTTTGTCAGTTGTATACACAAGATAACATCTATCTAAGGAAGGCACACCTGAAGACCTGTAAGGCGTTACATTGCTATGCTTTTGTTTGAACAGTTTAATATAATCTTCGTTTGAAATATACGTCATTTTCCTTAAAATCGGACCTTTTATAATCAATAATACTGCTATTACAACAACTCCTGCTACAATGATTATATTACGCTTCTTATGCATTTTCCGTCCTTTTTCTTTTTGTAGATAGCCAGTTTACTCTATCTTGCTAGACCTGCTTAGGGTCCAGTAGATCTTAGTTGCTTTACCTAATATGTCATTTTTTGGGACAAATCCCCAGTATCTACTGTCTCTGCTTGAAGCACTATTATCACCTAGAACATAATAGCTGTTGGCTGGTACTCTAATCTTTTTGCCTACTTCTCCATATTTGGTCTCTGGCTTGTTGTAGTAAGTAGTATTTCGTTGTATAGCTTTACCATCTACCAATACCTTACCATTCTTTATTTCAAGAGTCTCTCCAGGCAAACCAATGAGTCTCATAATAAAGAACTTTGCTTTGTCTTCAGGGTATTTGAAAACAATAACATCAAGACGCTGGGGTTTGCTTTGTTCATATGCTTTTTTGTCTACAAGAATTCTGTCACCAGGAATTAGGGTGGGTTTCATAGCACCTGTAGGTATCTTAAACGCCTTAACACCTAAATAGTTATTTTGTATATGCGTGCCTATTACTTCAAGCGGGGAAACCACAAATAGCAGGAAAGCACATCCAGCAACTGCAAGAACTCTCGTAGTTGCTTTGACAGGCTTAACACCAGCTGCCATGTTGGACTTCTTCACTACTGCATGCCCATCAAAGAGAATAAATATGATAAATAGGAATGATATTGCAAAAAGGCAAATTACGATTATTATTAGACCTGGGGTAATAGTAACTTCAGGAATAGTAAGAACTCGCAATGCAATTAACCCCACAATTTCAAGCAGCAATACAATGCCTATAATAGCTAACCCTCTGGCTTTCCTACCAGCATATAGTTGACCAATGCCAGGGAATATAAGATTCAACATAACTGCAATCCAAGGTTCTTTCGCCTTTATGTTTATATCTGTCATCTCTTGATCTCCTTTAACAACTTCCTTATATGTCATTACTAAATCTTAATCATCTATAACATCTTTTGGATAGTTTCTCATAACAATACGTCCTGCTATAGAACCAGCAGCTCCCCCAAACAACAACCCCACAAAAGGACCTAGAAGTAAAAAAGCGATGGCAAAAAAAGCGGGATCAATAAATAAACAACAAAATATCGCTCCCAGTATTGGGGTGGCTATACTACCGATAACTGCAAAATTATGAATATATGCACCCAACACAGTCTCAGGATCACGAGGATCTATCCCAGCCCATATTAGAATTGATCTCTTGCCTAATTGTATTTCTTTTCCACTTTTTTTGAATGTGGCCATTGATCACCCAAACTGCTTTTTCACATAAGGTTTTCTTAGATAGTATACGATAAATAACGGAAATAACAGTGAAATAGCTATATTTTGTATACCCAACTCAGTTGTTTCAACTATCTTATCTACTCTTTTGCGAAGTGGCTTAAAATGCTCAGGAAATGGTATCAGGCTGTTTAACCCTCTCGATACTTTATTTATCTCTTCTTTAGAAGCACCCTCAGACTCTAGTTCCAAAAGATGAATCTTCTTCTCTTCATACAATGTCCCCTTACGCTCAAGGTGAGATGCAACAATTGGAGCAACTACCATAGCTATCACAAAGAAACCAATATTTATACACCCTAGCACTATCGCACATTCTCTTGCAAGCTCTTTACCCTTCAACAAATATATTCCAACAAGTAGCCTAATCCCCGCTTCGAAGAAAGCGCCTACGCTTTTCCCTATGATACCATAAATAATTATGGCACCTACAGCTTGCAGTATAAGAAACCACGCTATGGCCTTAATTCCTAAAAGTAATTTCTTCATCACATTTTACTTTCCAGCAATTTTCTGATGTGCTACTCCTGTATTTTTTGGTAATCGTTTTTCTTTTTATATATAGCCATTTATTTAAACTGTTCTTTAACATTAGAGCGTGTAAGGTAGATTATAACTAATGCCCATATAACCACGTAGAACACCGAATGCATAATATCTGATATTAAAATTAGCTGTGGCATATTAGTCACACTTAAAACTATGAATGTCTCATATATCCGTAAAATAATGGTAAGACACCTTAACGAAGCTATGGCTATAGTAAGAATACGTGACCAACGAATAAGCTTAAATATACCTATGCCCGCTGCCAAAGAAGCTAATCCGAGTATTCCCCTAAATGCTGTGACCAATATCTGCTTAACCGTAGCCAACTCCACTGGTACAGTAGGAATAAGTATATTTGATATAGACCTCATACCTACTATCAGCAAAAAAACGGGAATTAACACCAATATTATATTGCGTTTTGGTGGCAAATATTCAGATACCTTTTTTTCACCATAAAAGTGTGCAGCGAGAGAATGTATTGCTAAGGCAAATGGAATAGAAATCGCTATTTGCTTAAGTAGGTTTATGGTAGAAAATGGCAAAGCTTTACCATATGCACCTGTAATATCTTGTGTTTGTCCTATCATCATCGAAGCATTTCTTAAATTATTTATTACCCTACTAATATGAAATGATATGTAACGAAAACCTACCCACGCAGATAAAGACCTAATAGTTACTATCGCAAACAAAATGAAAATAGCGTGCTTTAGTTTTATATTTAGCTCAAGAGAGTCAAACGAATATTTAAGAAGTATAACTGCTGTTACAACATATAAAATCACTCGTAATAATAACCATAATGGTAAAGGTGCGGCATAACCTGGCGTGGATGTCTTTAGTAAATAATGAACGGCAAATAATGTATATCCGGACCAGATAAATGCAACTATACGATGAAAAAGCTTTTTATCCATCCTATCTCCCCTTATCTTTTCAATCTATTGCTCTTATACTGCCTTACAAGCCACATAATAAATGCTGCGACAGAATTATGTCCTTCTTGTTTTGCCAAGGACTCTAGCCCCTTTTTCTCTTTATCAGATATTCGCATAGTAAGCATTTTATCCTTCTTCATTGTATATACATTGTACTACAAAGTAATCCACCTGTCAAGAAGATTCACTTATCTTATGTTCCTGAAACCACCCCTCCAGCTCCTGTAAATCAAACCGAACCGACCGTCCAAATTTGTGGTAAGGAATCTGCCGCATAAGCAGCCAGTAGCGCACAGTCTTTACGCTAACTCCTATATATTGGGCTAAGCCTTGTATGCTTATAAAACGCTTATTCATCGCCTTCCAGTAATTCGCAATTTAGTGCAGCCATTCTCTTAACAACATCGTCTAGCCTCTGAAGCGCCTCTCCGTCTAAGTTGAAGCTTGGATAATTGTCTTCCTTGCTTGAGTATTCAAATACAACCTTAGGGGCTTGTTCTTGATATGTTCTAACTAACCGCTTATTTAGCCATATACCAAGTCTCTCAAGGCTATCCTGCATACCAGCAGGGTCTAACAAGGGCAACTTGTCACGGTATCTGATGCCCACAAGCTCCAAAATCATATCGATGCCTTTTAAGCGCACAACATCATTGCTAGATTCTAGTGCGAGTCTTTTAAGCTCCTGAATCGCAGGATCTCTCGTTGCTAATAGATTATCCCAGGCCGAAAGGTTGCTTTCCTGCACCTCAACGATATAATTAATTCCATACCTAGCGATCAAGATTATTCCATAGTGAA
>JBHPDT010000119.1:0-4218 GCA_042577545.1 Candidatus Omnitrophota bacterium
AGTAACGGTGATTTAGGACTTGATTTTGTTGCAGTATGAGTTACAATTTACCAGTTACCAATAAGTTACAATACCACTTGACATTTCTCTAAAATTACTGTATAATTATTATGAACATTAAAGATTGTGAACCTTTTAATCTGGTACAGTGAGACCAGGAAGGGAACCAAAATGAATATAAATATCACAAACCCACACATAAAACAGTGGGTTATTTTTTTGTCTACACAACTAAAAAGAGCGAGATCGCAATGACCTTAAAGGAGAAAGCAAAGCTATTTGATAAAGAAGCCATACAGCGGGCATTGACCAGGATAGCTCATGAGATAATTGAGAAGAATAAATCTACAAAAGATATCGCTATTGTTGGTATACGCAATCGCGGCGAATACCTGGCTAGAAGAATAGTGACTGCTATTAATACCATATCTGGCGCAAGCGTGCCCCTAGGAATTCTTGATATCACGCTTTATAGAGATGACCTTACAGATCTTGCGCAACAGCCGATAGTGCATGAGACCAAGATCGATTTTGATATATCAGAAAAAGATATAATATTGGTAGATGATGTTCTATATACCGGGAGAACCATAAGGTGCGCGCTAGACGAGCTGATCGATTTTGGCAGGCCTAAATCGATCCAACTTGCCGTGCTGGTCGATAGGGGGCATAGGGAGCTTCCGATTCGCGCTGATTTTGTTGGAAAGAATGTACCTACATCTAGTGATGAGGTTATAGAGGTTAAGCTTGCTGAAACAGATGGTAAAGACGAAGTTGTTTTAGCGGAGAAGCAATAAAATGGCTAAAACAAAATGGATAAGAAAGAACCTTCTAGGGCTAGAAGAGCTTAATAGGGATGAGATAGAGCTTATTCTTGATACAGCTATATCTTTTAAGGAGATATCCGAGCGCCCGATAAGGAAGGTACCTGCTTTAAGAGGCAAGACCATAGTTATGTTCTTTGTTGAACCCTCTACCCGCACAAGAATGTCCTTTGAGCTTGCGGCAAAGCGGCTTTCAGCAGATACTGTAAATATAAGCGCTTCAACAAGCAGCCTGCTGAAGGGCGAGACCCTTAAGGATACCGCAAAGAATATTGAGGCTATGCGTGTTGACGCATTAATTATGCGCCACTCATCAGCTGGAGCACCTCACCTATTAACAGAGATCCTTAAGCCCTGCATTATTAACGCTGGAGACGGTTCTCACGAACACCCCACACAGGCGTTACTCGATATCTTTACCATAAAGGAGAAGAAGAATAAAATCGAAGGGCTCAATGTCTCGATTGTCGGAGATATTCTTCATTCTAGAGTAGCGCGATCCAATATCTGGGGCCTAACAAAGTTAGGGGCAAATGTCACGGTCTGCGGTCCAGCTACGCTGCTGCCGCCTCATATAGATAAACTCGGCGTGAGAGTTACCACAGACATAAGAGAAGCTATCAAGGGCGCTGATGTATTAAATGTTCTTCGCATACAACTGGAGAGACAGAAAGCGAAGTTTTTCCCCTCCATTAGAGAATATAGAGAAGACTTTGGAATAGACCTAGAAAAATTAAAAGATGCTAAGAAAGATATTTTGATCATGCACCCAGGCCCTATCAACAGGGGCGTTGAGCTTACCCCAGAGGTTGCTGATGGGCCCTATTCTGTGATACTAGAGCAGGTCACTAATGGGATAGCCGTAAGAATGGCTGTTCTTTTTCTTCTGCTTGGGACTTCGCATGAAACAGATGAGGAGAAGGTATGAATATCTTAATCAAAGACGGCCACCTCATAGATCCGGTAAACAGCATAGATGGGGTCTTTGATATCCTCATTAAAAATGATAAGATCGAGAAGGTAGGTAAAAGCTTAAAAGCCGATGGCGCAAAGATAATAGACGCGAAAGGGAAGATCGTCGCGCCAGGTTTAATTGATATGCATACCCATCTACGGCAGCCAGGGCGCGAAGACAAGGAGACCTTTGCTAGCGCCTCAAAGGCCGCAGCCAGAGGGGGCTTTACTACGCTCTCTGCCATGCCGAATACAGAGCCAGCATGCGATAACAGAGGAGCTGTGGAGTATGTAATCTCTGAAGCCAAGCGCCATTCATCTGTGAATATATTGCCTATTGGCGCCATTACTGTTAATAGAGCAGGCGAGTCCATGGCCGAGATCTCTGATATGAAGAAAGGCGGCATAAGGGCGATAAGCGACGATGGTTTATCTGTAAAGAGCGCGCAGCTTATGCGCAGAGCTTTAGAATATGCTAGTATGTGTGAGGTCTTGGTGATAGCGCACTGTGAAGATCTTGACTTGGTTGGGGAAGGCGTAATGAACGAAGGCCTTAATTCAACACTCCTTGGCATGAAAGGTATACCGAGTGCGGCGGAATCCTCTATTGTGGGTAGGGACATATTGTTAGCCCAACTCACAGGTTCCAGAATACATATTGCGCATGTTAGCGCAAAGGAGTCTGTGCAGTTAATAAGAGATGCGAAAAAGCAAGGAATTAAAGTAACTGCTGAAACTTGCCCGCATTATTTTACTCTCTCTGATGGCGCGCTTAAAACATTCAACACAAGCGCAAAGGTGAGCCCTTCATTGCGAACCGACGATGATATAAAGGTTTTAAAGCAGGCGCTAAAGGACGGCACAGTAGATGTGATAGCGACAGATCACGCGCCCCACACAGAAGCGGAGAAGGATGTAGAGTTTAGCTTTGCGCCTTGTGGCATGATAGGGCTTGAGACAGCGCTTTCACTCGGCGTGCAGGAGCTTATAGATTCTAATGTCTTAACATGGTCTGAGTTAATTAATAAGATGTCAAGCGCTCCTGCCAAGATATTGGCTTTGGAAGGTAAGGGGTCTCTGTCCCAGGGCGCTGATGCGGATATTATTATTGTTGATCCTGGCGCAGAGTGGGTCTATGCAAGAGAATCGATACTCTCCAAATCTAAAAACTCCCCATTTATCGGTAGGACACTTAAGGCAAAAGTTTTGCACACCATTTGTTCCGGGAAGATTATTTACAATAGCATGTAAATTAGTATACCGTGTTCTAAGCGACCATAATTATAAACGGTTTTCGGTTTTCGGTTTACGGTTTTCGGAAACACAGAGGCGAAAACCTAAAACCGAAAACCGCACACCGAACGCGAGGACAAGAGATGCGCTTCATCGCAGACCTACATATCCACTCGAAATATAGCCGAGCCACAAGCAAGGAGATGGATCTAGACCACCTTGCGGATTGGGCAAAGCTCAAAGGTATAGATGTTATTGGAACTGGTGATTTCACTCACCCGCTCTGGTTTAAGGAATTAAGGAGCAAGCTAAAAGAAGATGGGAATGGTTTATATGAATATAAGGGTGTAAAGTTTATCCCTACTGCAGAGGTAAGCCACATGTATTCAAAAGGAGGGCGTGGCAGAAGGATCCATGTGTTGCTCTTTGCCCCTACTCTTGAGGCTGTTGAGAAGATCGATGCAGAGCTAGGCAGAAGAGGTAATATTATTTCCGATGGCCGGCCAATATTCGGGTTTGATGTAAAAGATGTAGTGAAGATCTGCCTTGATGTTTCAAAGGACTGCATGGTTGTACCAGCGCATGCATGGACACCATGGTTTAGTGTGTTTGGGTCTAATTCTGGATTTGACTCTGTTGAAGAATGCTTTGAGGAAGAGGCAGAAAATATATATGCCTTAGAGACAGGGTTAAGCTCTGACCCGGCTATGAACTGGCGCTGGAGCGCTCTTGATAAGTATAGTCTTATATCAAACTCAGATGCTCACTCCCCAATAAAGCTTGGACGCGAAGCCAATGTCTTTGACACAGAACTTAGTTATAATGGCATTATTCAGGCGCTCAAAGAGAAGGATAAGAAGAAATTTCTATTTACTGTTGAATTTTTCCCTGAGGAAGGCAAATACCATTATGATGGCCATAGAAACTGCAGCATAAGGCTTGCGCCAAAGCAGACAAAGTCGTATAATGGTATCTGCCCAGAATGCAAGAAGCCCTTGACTGTGGGGGTGATGAGCAGGGTAGATGATCTTGCGGATAGGGACGAAGGGGTAGCTCCAGAGAATGCTATAGGATATAAGAGCCTTGTACCTTTGGTGGAGATTATTGCGGAAGCGAAGCAGAAGAAAGGTATCAAAACCAAGGCTGTCACAGACGAATACATGTGGCTTACCTCTGCAGTAGGGATAAACTTTACACCCTTATATTC
>JBHPDT010000120.1:0-4178 GCA_042577545.1 Candidatus Omnitrophota bacterium
TGTGCGCCACGTAACGCTCTTTGCTAATAGGTTAAAGTCCTATCAACACCGTTCCCACTTCGGGTGTTGTAGCTAACCGCAGGGTGTCTGCTGTGAGGCAGAATCTGAAGAGCGGTGATGCGAATATCCAGCCCGCAACGAAAGTGAACTCGTGGTGGCATTTATATCTGGCGACCTTGCATTGATATAGGGAAGTCTCTATGTTAGCTGGTGAGGGATTGGGTGGTTAAAGCAGCTGATGAGGTATAGGTGTGATTAGAGGCAGGATGGATGGGAAGCAGAGGGACGCGACCGTGGGAGATCTTGGGTAATAATTCAAACCTTTAGATATAAGCTGATGAGGTGAAGTTCTATAAGGGTTATCCAAGAAGTCAGAGGGAGCCATAGTAGCGAGGAAGTCTTTGTAATGAAGACGGAGTGAAGGGCTCCTGCTTCGTAGGAATTAGTCTTAGGCTATATGAAGGGATTGTCATAAGGGTTCTAATCTTACCAATAAGTAAGAAGGGGGTAGCGTAATAAACTACCTCTACCCATAAAAGACTAAACATTGGATTCCTCTCAAAACAGGGAACCTAAAAGAAGTCTTGGATAAGCTCTCATCGTATAGGCTTAAAGACCAATCGATGGAGGAAGTAATGAAGAGAGGGAAATGGTACTCACTCATTGATAAGGTGTACAGACTTCCAAATCTCTTAGAGAGTTGGTATGAGGTTAAGCGCAATAAAGGTGCTCATGGAGTTGATAAGGAATCGATAGAGCAATTTGAGAAAAACTTAAACCAAAACCTTAAAGAACTTCATAGGCTTCTTAGGGAGAAGCGATACATACCTTCTCCCGTAAGAAGTGTTCTTATACCTAAACCTCTTTCTAAAGATAAACGCCCCTTGGGGATACCAACCATAAGAGACAGGGTAGTCCAGCAGGCTATTAAAAGGGTTATAGAACCTATCTTTGAAGCCAAATTCAAAGATGTAAGCTATGGATACAGACCAAAGAAAAGAGCGCAACAGGCCATTGATAAATGTAAAGAGCATATAAAGGCTGGTTACAGATGGGTTGTTGACGCTGATATAAAAAGCTTCTTTGATGCTGTAGACCATAAGCTTTTGATAAAGGCCATAAAAGAAGAAATAGCTGATGGCTCACTCATCAATCTTATAGAGAAATTCCTAAAAGCAGGCGTAATGAAACAAGGAAGATTAGAATCAACCTATGAAGGAGTACCCCAAGGTGGCGTAATAAGCCCACTCTTGGCAAATATCTATCTTCACTACTTTGATGAGGTAATGGCTCAAAGGGGTTACAGGTTAATCCGATACTGTGATGACTTTGTAATCTTTACCAAACTCAAAAGAAAGGCTGAAAGAGCACGTCAGGTATCAAAGCAGATACTTGAAGATAATCTCAAACTTAAACTTCATCCAGAGAAGACTAAGATAGTCCACTACTATTATGAAGGATTTGAGTTCTTAGGTTGCCTATTTAAAGGTGGTTTTATACGCCCTAAAGACCAAAGCATAAGCGCATTTAAGGATAAGGTGCGGCATATAACCAGAAGACAGCAACCCAAGTCTATCAAAATGGTTGTTGATAGGCTCAATCCAGTTATAAGAGGATGGGGTAACTATTTTAGATATGGTAATGTCAAGAAACGTTATCAAGGTCTGGACGAGTGGATAAGGATGAGATTACGCTCATACCTCGAAAAGAAAGCAACTTGGACGTATCAGAATTACAAGATTCACAATGAGAGGTTTAGGTCTTTAGGGTTGGTATCATTACAAGAGCTTACACTTGCACCATCCCCTGTAAAGGGGCAACTACGAAGGAAAGCCGTATACTGGAAATCGGTACGTACGGTTTGAGGTAGGGGACAAAGGTGAAAACCTTTTCCTACTCTATTGCTATGATGAGATATATACATATTATTTTAATACTAAGCTTATGTCTTAATCAAACACTGCAAGGGTATGCCCTGCGGTCGAGGACAGAACACTATCTAAGGCCAACCGCTTACCGAGAATCACGCGAGGGGCTTGTTGCTTCTTATGCAATAAAAGGTGAGGCTGATTATGTAGATATATTCAGGGTTGAAGGTACCAGACCTGAAGAGGATGAAATAATACGAGACCTAATGCTTGAGGGTAATGCCTTTGACTACAATTGGATTGATAGTATAGTCGGTACAGCTAATTCACCAAATTCAATCACATTTATAGCCAGAGCAAACGATCAGATCGTTGGCGTGGTGACCGGCGCACAGCCTGGTAAAACAGATAGAAAAAAATATATAGCATATGATAATGCTCACTATTTGGTCGGAATAGCTGTACGCAAATCTGTGTGTGGTAATGAAATAGGAAGAACTCTTCTTGAATTATATATGGAAGCTGCTAAGGAGGAGGGTCACGATTATGTAGCTCTACATCAAAGTAATTCAACTGATCCGAAGTTTATCGGCCTGCTATGGTCCTTTTTCTGGAATATGATTGTTCCAGATCGAGATGTTAAGCTACTACCTATGGATAGAGGCAAAAGGGGTAAGCTATATGTTTTTGATCTCGCAAAACACCCTACGGATCCATCGAAAGCGTCAAGCGCTGGTGATACTGAGCCCCCTGAGATAGATGATTTTGATGGTGACCTTCTGGGCACAGATAGGGCGCTTATATCATTTCGCATAAGGGTAGAAATTGCTGTAAACAGAGCAGAAAGCCTGCAAGTGCTTAGAAGAATAGTTGAGCATCTGCGCAAAACTGTTATTCCAGAAAAAACTGGTCCTTGCCACGAAATAATTAATGAATTGGCTGCCCAAAGAGAAGATTATATCCAGGCCGAAAGGGTTAGACTATTTGATGAGCTGGGTACTAGATATGATACTCTTTGGGAAGAATTTAGAGCCTTCAACAGCGCTCTTAGGGAATATGAAAAATCCCTTAAATCATTAGCAGAATCCAGGCACTTTAAAGACTATCAGGAGCTTATATCTCAACTTGGAAAAGAAAAGGCCGAATGGAAAAGAGCCAATCCAGGAAAAAGCATATTAGAGGAAGTAAAAAAAGGCAGGCATGACTGGTCTAAAGTTGAGGCGGAATTGAGATCTGTTCTTGAATTAAGATTAGAGTATATAGCAACCTTGGGAGGATCAGTAAAAGAAAAGAGCAGAGAAGAAACTGAAGATACAGATCGATCCGAAGACTATACGGAAAGCTTCGCTGATCGCTTGATTAAGTATATTGCTAATATAGGTCAGCATCTAGATGCAAAAGAGGTTTTTGAAATATATCCCATGCCTCCCATAATATCAAAGGGTAAGCTAGAGTTTCGTCTTGCACATATTCAGCTTTCCGATGAAAAGGTTATCCGAGATCCTAATTTTTTCTGTATATATATGCAGTATAGCGAGGTATTTTTATTCCACAGCTGCAAAGAGCTTGTTGTAGGGTTTAAGCCTGTACTTAAACAGGATAATGTGCTGCATATGCTTAAGCTAGGCAAGTTAGTGCTTCGGTTAACCAGAAGGACCAGATTAGCCAGAAGGGTTTTAAGTGCGATAGCAGCAGAGGCGTGATATGACTAAAGAAATTATAATATTCATAATTGTAGTTAGCCTTACCCTGAGCAACACTATTCAGGGGTACATGTCCCCAGCAAAGTCGAGGGATGTACTGCGCCCAATGGCTACAAGAAATGGCGGGTATGGCAGATGGCTCGATATGAAGACTGGTCAGGTCGCTAATCAAATGTGGATTGATGATGGTTCCCCAGACCATGAAACCATCGACAGGCATAGAGCTCGCCTTCTTGAAGCACAGAACAGATTAAATGCCTGGCTTAATGGTAATGGTGAACAACCAGTGGATCTCACTGCTGAGGATAGAGAAATCCTGCGGCATCATGGAAAATCCCCTGCCGAGATTGCTGTTGCTAATAGCAGATTAGGAGAGGCTGCGTTTGCGCTTGCGCTTATGCGCGAATTACGACCTAGTAGCATGCAAGAGATCATCAATTTAATGATAACATTTAAATGTCCGTTTGTCGCATCTAAACACGGTGGCTGTCGCCTTTGCATTGCTGGGCCACTTAGAAAAAAGTATGGAAACACAGATATAGATATAAGCCTTATTAAATCAAGGCTCAGGCAATTAAGAGGGTTTAGTGTGGTTCGTCTAGCTGGC
>JBHPDT010000121.1:0-3908 GCA_042577545.1 Candidatus Omnitrophota bacterium
CTGATACTGTCTTGGTATGAGCAGAAGGCGGTCTGCATACTACTGACCCTGCTTTCATTAGGAATAAAGGGAATACGATTAGGTCCTTCTCTTCCGGCGTTTATTACACCAAATGTGTTGAATGTGCTTGTAGATAAATTTGATATCAAGCCCATCACTACTCCGGATCAGGATCTTAAAGATATATTAGAACTTCAACCACAATAACTAAAGAAAGGGGTGAACAATGACTAAAGAGGCCTTTATATCTAATGTGGTCGATCTAGGCTATTCATGGGCAGAGTATGAACATGAAGGAACATGCGGTTATGCTATTAAGAAGGGTGATAATAAGATCTTTATCTCCTTCGATGGCATAGAGAAACAGGAGTATGCAGACCGCCTTCTGCTCATACCAAGACAGTATCAGCGACAGCGGCAGATCATTGACTCCACACTTAAACGCCTCTGCTAAAGCCACCGCAATCTTAATAGCAGAGTATGAATCGTTGCACTGACCGCAATCGATAAGCCTGGGTATGCCCTGAATATCTCCAAACTCAAGTTTATTAAACCTGAATTTTCCGCAAGCCAGTGTCAAGATAGCTGTATCCTTAGGAGCCTTTTGAGCAAAATCAGTATAGTAGTTTCTACCAGGCTTTGCGCCATCACATCCACCAACTAAGAAGAAATGTTTGATATCACCTGATTTTACAGCTCCGATAATCTTATCAGCAACTGAGAGAACAGCATTATGTCCAAAACCTACCAGGATATCCTTATCCTCTTTAGCCTCTGCGAACCCACCAAGTTTGATGGCCTTCTCAATCACCTTTGTGAAATCTTTCTTTCCACCAGAACCAGCTTCAATATGTGTAACTTCAGGCCAGGCAACCAGCCCTGTTGTGAATATCCTATCTATATACGAATGACGCGGTTTCTGAATACAGTTTGTGGTCATCAATATAGCTGCTGGTATATTATCAAACTCTTTCTGCTGCTCTTGCCACGCTCCGCCAAAATTACCAGCTAGATGCGGATACTTATTCAGTCCTGGGTATCCGTGAGCTGGTAACATCTCATTATGCGTATATATATTTATACCCTTATCTTGAGTCTGTTCTAGGAGCTGCTCTAGATCAAAGAGATCATGCCCTGAAACTATTATCGCAGGCCCTTTCTTAATGCCAAGAGAGACCTTTGTCGGGCTCGGAACTCCGAGATGATCAGTATGGGCCTTATCAAGAAGCTCAAGACACTTCAGATTAACCTGACCAAACTCCATGTTTAAAGCAACTAGATCATCCGCTGATAATGAATCATCGGTAATAGCCTCCAGCCCCTTATAGAAGAATGTATTAACTGTGTCATCCTCTTTACCAAGCACAAGCGCGTGATCAGCATATGCGGCCATACCCTTTAAGCCATAGAGTAGAATCTCACGTAAGCTTTTTATATCCTCATTTGTGTCAGGTCCGCCACAAACACCTGCATCCTTTGTCTGAACCTCCAAGGCTTCAAGATCTTCAGCAGGTACCCATCCAGCCACGATTGGCAACTTATCATCAAAACTTTTTGACTCTTTCTTCTTGTACGTATCTAGGAAAAGGTTCTTAAGCTTCTCTTTAATATCATATGATTTAAGAATCAACTTTTGCAATTTTTTTGGATCAAAGTTAACATTTGTAACTGTGCTAAACAGAGCCTCAATAACAAACCTTTCAGAATCTTTATCCCTGACCCCATATTCAGTCAGCTTCTTACCATAGACACTTATTCCCTCTAGGCTATAGATTAAAAGATCCTGTAAGCCTGAGGTTTGCTTATCCTTACCACATACACCCGCAACTGTACAACCCTTGCCTCCCGCAGTTTGTTCGCATTGTCTACAAAACATATCCATATTACTGATACTCCCTTCGTTGGTTTTCAAATGAACCATGCTATAAAACTCTAAGCACTAATTTCTAAATCCTAAACAAATCCTAATTACCAAATCACCAAATGATACAGATTTATATTTTGAATTTTGGTCATTAGAATTTAGTAATTGTTTAGTGTTTAGGATTTCGGATTTAGAATTTATCATTTTACGTTTAATAGTTATTCTCTGAGTTAACCTACGCGCGTATCATCACTAACAACATCTTAAACTTGTCAATTGCATGCAATGAATGCGGTTTGCCTGCCGGCAATATTACTAAGTCGCCTTTTTTAGCAGTAACCGGTTTACCCGCTATTATTATCTTAGATCTTCCATCTACTACATAGACCATTGCGTCAAATGGCGCTGTATGTTCACTTAATCCTTCACCTTTTCCAAATGAAAAAAGAGTTACAGTACCGACTTTCTTATTTATTAAGGTCCTGCTTACTACAGAACCATCTTGATATCCTATTAGATCGATCAAAGATAGGGCTTTTGAATCCAATTTATCTTTTGACCCATCGTTCTTTATCTTTGCCATGTTTATCCCCTCCGTCTTTATAGCAGGAAAGCATTCCTTTCGCGGCCAGAGGCCGCTCCTACGTCGTAGTTTCTTTTCTCGCCGCCTATACCCAATCGTCCTTCTTCACATCACCTTGTATACCGATTACAATATGCTTAAGAGGGATATTCCTCTGGGCAGCAGAAGCTGCCTCTTTCGCGATCTGCAACAGACCATTACAACACGGAACTTCCATTGTAATGACTGTTAATGTATTTATCTTAGCATCATCTATCAAAGAGGTGATCTTCTCTTTATATATATCAAGTCCTTCATCAAGCTTTGGACAAGCTATAGCAAGCGATTTTCCTTTGAGGTAGTCCTTATGAAAATCACCCGCGCTAAAGGCAACGCAATCAGCGGCAAGGACCACATCCTTACCCTGATAGTAAGGCGCAACAGGAGAAACAAGATGAAGCTGTATCGGCCACTGCCTTAGCTCTGATGGCCTATCTCCTTCCTCATTAGAATCTGTGTTCGTCTTTGGACGTGCAAAATCCATCATCCGCGATCCAGGGCAACCGCCTGGATGACCATGGCCTTCAGCAGCAGGTCCATGATCAGGAACCTCACCTTCAAGCTTCGGCAATTCTATACCCTTCTCCTTCAATACCTCAATGGCCTCTCTAAGAAACTCTCTCTGACCATGATCCTTAAGATGCTGCAGGTGAGCCTTTATCACATTTGATCCTTGAGGAATGATATTGGCAATAACCTTTCTCTCATCATAGGGCTTTGCTTCTCTCTCTTCAATAGTAATAGCATCCTGGGGACAATGGCCTATACACGCACCTAGTCCATCACACAAAAGATCTCCCACGAGCCTAACTTTACCATCTATCATCTGTAAAGCCCCCTCAGGGCAATTAGGCACGCACTCGCCGCATCCATTGCACAACTCCTCATTAATATTTATGATCTTTCTCTTAGCCATAATGCCCTGCCTTTATTTTGTTAAAGAAGCTATTGTAATATTACCTAAATCAGATAAAACCTTGCGTTCTATGCAATCAATTTTTTTTCTCAATGGGCACTTCTTCAAATCAGGGCATACCTTCTTCTTAAATAAGCACTCATTAATCTTAATAGGCCCCTGAAAGATCCTCATTAGATCTATTACACTGATCTTTGACGGTGAAACAGCTAGACTAAATCCACCGCCCAGGCCTTTGTAGGAATTCAATATCTTCTTCTTATTTAAAATCTGAAGGGTTTTTCTCAAAAAAGGTTTCGGCAACTTGAGTTTCTCAACCAACTCTGCCGCTGATACAACCTTATCCTTGCTCTCTGCAATATAACATAATGCCCTGATTACATAATCTGTATCTCTTGTAATAAGTTTCATTAGTTATTCTCCAAATCTTTTATTTTCTTCTTCCACTATAATGATACCACATAAGTATCATTTGTCAAGGGAAAAAATAAAATAATTTGCTATTC
>JBHPDT010000122.1:0-3687 GCA_042577545.1 Candidatus Omnitrophota bacterium
CCTCTGGAGAGGCGCATATTTCAGCTGAGAGATCATTAGAATTCGCAGGTCTTTATAATTTTGTGCTCCAGCTTCAAAAGGAGGGAAGATCCCCGATCATCCTTAAAGGCGCTGCTGAATCCGGAGCAAGGAACCAGAAGGTATATATGCTCTATGCTACTGAAGGCAGGAGAGTAGACCAGCTTGGCGCAGAGGCGAAACAAGCGTTCTTTGACGCGGCGCAAGAGATAATAAGGATCATGCATGATAATACCCAGGACGTTGTTACCCAGAAGGTTATTTGCATAAATCCTGAGTATTGGGCAAAAGAGAATATTATGGAGGGCTTTACAGATGATAAGCTTGTCCAGAGAACACAGCCTGTGCAGAGAACAAAGTATCCGCGCACGCCGTATTTCTCATCATTTAGGGTTGTGCCAAGCTCATCAGATCCTTCAAAACCGTATGACAAGACAAGTCCTCTTGTTGTTATTAATAACCAGATAGCTACCAATGTAGGGCGCGGCGGAATACTGAATCCGCTTCTTGCTGAGTGGATACAGGAGAATCACAGAGAGGATTTGATGCAAATCCTTAATGATAATGCCGATAAGGTTATGAAGGCCTTAAATGAGTTTGCGCCGAAGTTTGCCGAGAGATTTGAGAAGATATTCGGCAGAAAGATCGGACGGGATCTTCTGGGCAACTCTTACGGATGGCTGCCTTTCTCTTTGGTGGACTTTTTAGCAGAGCCTGTATTTGAGGAGGCTGGTGAGATATTACCCGCAGAGCCTGTTTATAAGAACGGGAAACGCGTTGGTTCAAAGATAATGCTTAAACGTGAAGATGGCAGCAAATTTGAAGGAAAGGTTGTAGGGTGGCGCGTTTATCTTGTTGAGCCAAATACAGGCATAGGCCAGATTGACAGAAGGACCTTGTCTATGGAAGAGCTTGTTGTTAAAGCTGCGGAGAGACTCATGCGCGTCTCTTTAAAGGCTACTCCTTGGCGCAGAATTCCAACGCTTTCGGAAGCTGAGAGAGGCGAAGATAAGTGGCAAGAGAGACTGACCGCCAGACAGCCCGAGGACAGAAAAGAGCTTACAGAGTTTCTAAAAGAAGAGCTTGAGGCATCAGACAAAGACCAGCTGATCCTTGCGGTAGTTGCTGCGGATGAATTTATAGGAGACGCCGCGCTATATAATATAGATAAGAGTGTTCTTGAAGATGATGAAGCAATCTCAGAGATCTGCGCGCGTGTGAGCGAGATCAATGTAAACGAACTTGACGCCTTAGTGATGATAAGGGATGATCTCCTGATTCAAAAAGAGGTTCCGTTTGCCAAGGATCTTGTTATGCCAAATCTTCTGCTCTCCAAGGATGACAAGGATGCGGATATAGTAGATATACTTCTTTACGGTTTCCTGGATAGAAACATTACGATCTCTGGCATGGCTGATATTACCATATCAGTATCAGATGTCGATGGCAATGATAAAGAGGTCTTTACATTTGCTGATGGAGAGATTTATACCGCGCCTACGGCAGCCTTGTTGGCGCATATTACAAAGATACAGGATGAGTCAAAAGACGTTCTTATAACTGTAGAAGATGTTGACTTAGTTAATTTCAGTATTATTGAAGAGAGCGACAGAGTAATTCTTAGAAACTGGGCCCAGACTGCTCGCGCGTATGGCAGAAAACTTGAAGGGGACGATTTCTTTAGACCCTCACCTGAGGCTACACCTAATCCAGATGTGCCTAGAGCGCCGATTAGCGCTGATGATTACATCGCCTCAAGACCTGATGAACTTAATGAGCAGGTGCAAGAGGAGCTCTCAACAATGGAGCGCGCGCTTAAGAACGCGCGCGAGGCCCTAGGCCTTAGCGCTGATGAGAAATTCGACGAGATATCCTTAAGTGTATTGATCAAGTATTATGTTATCGAAGAATTAAGTAGCGTCTTTGATGTTGATGATATTAGGCGAGGCGTTATGGAGAGAGGGATTAAGGGTAATGGTCAGTTTGACAAGCTTCAGACAGGGATTGCTTATAGTCTGATCAGTGAGAGGTTATATGGGGCTTTGGAGCAGATTGCTGGCAAAGACCTTGATGTCAGTGATCCCATGCGAGTTATTAAGACTGATTACTATATACATCGCTTGGGTTATATAATAAGAGCTCATTATTTGACAGCACTAAGTACTCCAGAGATCGAGATAGCTCCAAATAAGATAGATAGCGAAACTTTACGCACATATCTACCAGAGGCAAAGTATCTTCTAGCGCATATTTCAAGCGGCAATAATCCAGAAGTGGCAAATGAGACATTTGCTCTTATGCGCGATGCTGAGGATTCAGGCAAGCCTATTGCAGTTATTGGAATGGATGTTGGTAACATGGATAACTTTGCCTCTGCTACCAAAGCTGTATTGGCGCATGCGCAACTACCAGGACAGGATAGGAGGAGACTGATTAGTTTTGAACTGAATCAATTCCTCCTATTTGATGCCTTATGGAGAGATGAGACCTGCATGACTATTGAAACCGATCAAGTTCTTGTTAACCCGACCGAGGCTTCTAAAGATGCTAAGATGAAGACAGAGACTTTGCAGATCCTTAAGCATGCGGGTTTCAATGTGCCTGAGTGGGAATTTTTAAGCCACGAAAAAGGTGGCATAACAGAAGAGATAAATGATAAGATCAGAGAATTTATTATTAGAATTCGTAAAGGTGACCAATCAACAGCACGTGTATATCTGAGTTCTAATACAGGTACCCAGAGCCAATATACAGGTACTGTAGAGGTTGATTATGATAATATTGGACCTGCGATCGAAACAATTCGTCAGAAGGCACGTATGATTCTCCAGACAAAACAGGACGTAATCTTAACATCTGAGGTCGGCAATCTGGAATACAGGCCACATGTTGGAGCAGACTCTGTTGTAGTCGATCTTCGATATAATGTAACAGATGCCGGTAGTGGTTCTATCGGGGTCGGGTCAGCATATGCTACAGTTGCCACAGATCCTAAAGCTGATACCGCCGCAGTAAGCAAGGGTGGTGTATTTGTTGATCTTGCTGATGTTTATAATAATGTAGTCATATCAGAAAGATCAGGCTCAGAATGGCAAGGTGTTAGGATCCCGCTTACACAAGATGATGTTATACAGATACACAAAGAGGCGCTCAGGGCATTGCAAGCATTTAATGTAGCCCGAGATGAGAAAGATGCTCTTAAATTCGCGGGCGTTGATGTCAAGATTGAAATATATGATATAAAGACACATGATGAGCAGGGCTTGCCCATGCTCTCGCATAAGATAAAGGTATGGATTCACGAGATCAATGCTGAGGCATCTGGTTTAAGTCACTCTAATGTACCAGCTTTACCTGATGACACCCAGATCATACCTCAAGTAGCTCATCCAAGTTTCTGGAAAGGTCTTATTACTCAGATAGAGGCCAATGCAGCTGCTCCTACACCTGCGCAAGCGCCTGAGCAAGCAGACGATGCTTCAGAAGAAGGCGGCGATAAGTCAGACAAGTCCTCATCAGCTGGGAGCCTTACCAACGAACAGATTGAACAGATATATGGCTTCCCTGGGACTAATGATATTCGCAATAACAGGCTAGATATTGACAGATTATCATTAGACCTTTCCCACACAGGAGTCACTGACATAAGCGCCCTTAGCGATATGCCTC
>JBHPDT010000123.1:0-3662 GCA_042577545.1 Candidatus Omnitrophota bacterium
ACTCTTTGCTGTTAAAGAGTTACATGCTTTTCTTCACCCTAATTAAGAAAGAACCAAAAAGTCTGTGTCTCAAATAAGAGCTGGGTATCATCTACCTGTTTATCGAGTGAACGTAATCCAAATATCATTGTTGATGTTATAGCAATAACAGGTATAGCGACTATTACGATCATAGCAGCTACCTCTATAAGCGTATAACCATCTTTTCTCTTTGAGATCATCTTACTAAGGTTGGGCATAAGTAGTTCTCAATTCCTGGGTGTAATGTTTGGTACCTCCTTCATCCCATGTAACTACTATCTCTATATCCTTGCCTACTTGAGTTCCACCGCCATCAAGCACAGGTGTTATCATCTTGGTCACCCCACCGTCTGATATATTCCTAAAATCAGAATCAGGCAGATTAACTGGATCTGGGATCGGCGCATTATTCGCAATTTCAGGATCATTATAATCACGACGCAGCAGATCCTCCATAATATCTCTCGCGTAATTGCGCGCCTGAAGTGAGTGATAAAAGAGCATATCCTGTTTAGCGTGGTAGTGATAAGCGGCAAATACAGAGAGAGAAAGGATCACCGCGATCATGCTCGCGACTATCAACTCAACAAGGCTAAATGCTTTTTTCTCTAATGGTCTCATATTATCTTAACCTTAAATGCCTTTATCCCACTCTAATATATCACAAGTGATCGGGGTTCCCGCATTTCTTCTGATAAGGGCTCTTATGCCCGATCCCGATCTCAAGCTGGGTTCAGAAGTAATATCGAACAGATTAGTGCCTGCTCCTCTTGATGTAATTGTTACAGTAACAGTATGACCATAAAATGGATAATTTATGGGTGAACCAGGTGGATTAAAAGTGATAATTTCATAAACCGCTCTTTGAATTCCCGCATCAGCGTGATAATAAGAGGCCATACGTCTGGATTGGCTTGCAAATACAGAAAATTTCATTAGAGGGATGCGAAGAGCTATAAGAACGATCGATATAATTCCAAAACCCAACGCAACAACAAGTATTAATACCGCGCCCTTTTTTCGTGCAGATCTACTTTTCACAGCTTGGTCTACCTTATTTATTTTTTCTGGCTTCCTTTAACAATTTCATCGCTTCATTAAGGCGCCATTCCATTGAGGTCAGGATCCAAAGCTGAAAATGGTTTACCCTGCTCTGGCTATGGATAAGAATCATAAGTTTAACAGATACAGCCACAACCGCCAGTTCAATCATAGCCAATCTTAAGATACCGCCGCCAATCAGTGAGATCACCAGACAGACAAAGATAAGAACGGCAAAAAATATATTAAAAACCTTTGTATTAAATGTCGGTACTCCTCCGATCTGCCCTATTATAGATCTTACCCTATCCTTCTCTTCCTTAAAGCTGTCGATCTCACTCTTAAGGTCTAAGATCTCATTATACTCAATATCGGTATACTGCGACATAGCACTCTCCTTAATATGCGACTAATTAGAAGAGATTAAAGTATGTCTTCACTATGATTACACTCAATATACTAATTAGTATCATGGCTACAAAGACAAAATAATTAAATTTTCTTCTCTCCCTTACGATCTTCATTTCCGGCCTCCATATGGTTTATCTGTTTAAAAAATTGTTATTGTGAAAAATTTTACTCTAGCCAAAAACCGTTCCTAGAACTGAGCTTTCTGTAACCTGTATCAACAAAACAGTAAAAGATAGCTCGCTTTTTTTCAGCAACCCTGGGCAAGCCTACCTCAAAACCGTCGCCACTACTCTTTAACCTCTTATAAACTGTGGCAAGTTTCTCACCCTTCTTTACATCCATTGCTGTTCCAAGGTTCTCATACACATCACACTTAAGATCCATCTTACCACCATCCCATACAACCAGTTCACCGCTTTCAAGATTCCTATAATATAAATGTACCTCCAGAACATTTTCTTCCATGCGGCCGGAGACCTTAACAAAATCTATATCCTTTATAGAAAAATCCTTTGCTCTCTTCTTTCTTTTCTTATCTTTTGCGGATTCCTCCTGGCCTGATCCCTCTAATGATCTTAGCTGGCCTCTTACTATCTCCTGAAAAGCAAAGAGAGAGATTATAATTAATAGAACCGAGTATATAATAATTCTTTTTTTCATAATATGTGAATAAATTATCTCATAAATCTATGAAAATGTCATCTACTGATAATAGTTTTCCTTATTTTCCTGCCACCAGTAGGTCCACGCGGCGGCATTGTTCGTGGCAAGCTTTACCCCTGTAATCTGATAGAGAGAATGTGATGCCGCATCCCTTATATCAGGGAAGGTATCACCCATAGCCTGCACAAGATATTTTACACCTCTTTGAGACTTTAATCTTCCCAAGGTCTTTGCTGTCTCATAGCGAACGTCTCGATCTTTACTTAGCATTCTCTCTGGTAATTTTGTCTCCCACCAGTCCTTCCAGTCCCAGCTGTATAGACCATAGTCCTCGCCTGTGATCTTTCTAAGGGCTATCGCGATAAAGTATCTGACCTTCTCCTTAGTCTTGTTCTTGTGCAATGCCAGAATAAGAGACTCTATATATTCAGAATCTCTGACATGAGAGAGCTCCTCTGCTGCCTCTAGTTTATCTGGCTCAGTTGCCTTGCGATCAAGTACTATCTTAAGCACATAGTCCTGCCTCCATTTCTTCCACTTATCCATATCTCTGCCATAATTTTTACCCGTAATCTTACTTAGCGCCTCTGCAGCTGCTTGGTTAGTTTCGCGATTCGGGTCTTGGAGCGCTTTGAAGAGGTCTTTTATCCCAGGTTTATATTTTAATTCACCAATCGCCTCTGCAGCTGCTACTCTTACCTCTCTCGATACATCTGTCAAATAGGGGGTGATATGCTCACCTGTATAAAGATCACCTAATCCACCCACCGCACCTATCGCAGCTACCTGAACCTCCCATGAAATATCACGGATCGCTTCTACTAAGGCATCTTTAGCGCGCGTATCATTTATCTTATCCAATGCGATTACTATCTCAAGCCTAACCTTAGGATCACTATCCTTTAAAACCTTCATAAGCGGTCTGACAGATAGCGGGTCTTTTGCATTACCCAACGCCTTAGCAGCACTCGCTCTCATCTTTGCGTTAGGGTCATTTAAGGTATCTAAAAGAATGCCATTGGCGGTCTCTAGCTGATCCCTAGTAGCCTCCATTTGACTTAGATTAATAATCGCCTGCATCGCCTTAAGGCCCACTTTCTTGTTGTCATCACACAAGGCCTTAACCAAAGGCCTAACCGCAGTAAGATCATTCATCTGTCCTAAAGCCCAAGCGGCATTTGCCCTAATTTTTGGATTTTCACTCTCAAGCGCTTCTACAAGCGGTTTTATTGAATACTTGCCAATGTTGGATAAGGCCCCCGCGGCAGCTTCTCCAACAGACGCGTCATTACCTAAGACACTTATTAAAAACGGAATTGCTAAGCGAGCGCTCATTCCCTTGCTGCCAAGTTGTTTAGCAGCGCTAACCTGGTCTGAACTTCTAGCTGAATACAATCTTTTAATCGGCTCTCTTAATTCAGATGGAATATCGTCTTTGATATCAACAAGCGCTTCCGCAACAGCGCGCTGTAATCTCTTATTTCTATCCCCTAAAACTTTTTGCAGACCTTCGATAGCAAAGGGGT
>JBHPDT010000124.1:0-3571 GCA_042577545.1 Candidatus Omnitrophota bacterium
CAGGTTATGGTGTGGTTGGTATCTATAGCCCATGTCTCAGTTGTGTTTGTGGCAATTGTAGTACCATAGACTGTAAATACCTGGGTCTCGTAGTTACAATCAGTGTCACTTATGTCTTCAACTCGCAGCGCATATCCATCCGCGTCATTGGTATGACCTGTATATTCAGGAACAGTCCAGCTAGTGTTAGCGCTTGCGCCTGCGCCAAAGTTGACTCTATCTATGCTGTATCCGAATGAGTCTCCGTTATTTCGTGAGTAGAGTACATCTGCTGTAGCGATCTTACCCTGTCTTTCGAATGTCACCTGTTGGCTAGCGTCACAGGCAAAGCCCGCGTTCATCTGGGCTACAGAAGGCTCTGTTATATTCAATACACCCCTTACGGTAAAGGAAGGTGATGTAGCAACTACATCAGTAGCGTATGCCGGGGTAAAGTCCTGGATCTTTATTGTACAAATACCGTTTGATAGGAGGTCTTTGGTTACATCTGTAGGTACGGTCCAATGATATGTGCCCCATTCTCCTGGAGTCTCATTATCCGCATCTGTCTGAGATACTATCGGATAATCGTAGTTTACGCCATCCTGGGCATAGAGTATCTTTACATCCACTACATCACCGGCTATCTGCCATCTTATAACATTAGCTGTCACTCCATCTGATATCCATACATCCTCTACGCCGCCATCTGGCTCATCTATCCAGATATCACCTAGGATTGAGAACGCGCCGCTTATATCTTGGGTGGCAAGCTGTAAAGGCACATACGCTGATATGCGTAACTTTGCCGCTATAGTTGCCTGATCTTGTGGTATACCTGATTCCGGCCATGTCCATTGATTCTCCTGCTCTCCATCTGTAAAGTCATTGTCTATGCTGTTTATGATCTCTGAGTAATTTGCTTCCTGCCCGTCATATGAGTAGTCTATCTTGATCTCCTCAATATCAGAACCTGTTGCAACCCACTTAATGACCATCTCATGTCCGTCATCCTTGTCAATATTGATGACCTGCCCTGTGACATTGGTGAATGTTAAGGTTCCTATGATATCAAATGTATCTGATATAACGAATGTATCTGGTCTGGCATCAGTAGCCTCTACCTTTACTCTGACCGTTGTTGAGGCATGGTCCGCGACACCCGATCCATCCCATGTCCATTTTAGGTCTGAGGCATTAGCATTGGTCTTAATCGCATTACCCCATCCTGAACCGTAATCATAGAATATATCAACCTTATCAAGGTCACCTTTGTAAGCCCAGTCAACAACAGCGTTCTGGCTATCACCTATCTCCCATTCAGCATCAGTATCAGGTTGGTTAAGGGTGATCTCACCTATTATCTTAAAGCTCTCCTCAGACTCACCATACGCCCATGCGTCAGTCTCATCAACTACACGCATCATGGTTGTCTCTGACCTGACCGCGGAAAGATTACTTGTTAATGTATAAGGTACCTCTGTATCCTTATCAATGGATGAGGCTACAGTTGTCTCATTCTCCCATGTGCCTGTCCAGTCACGATCTATGATTATATGAATATCTCCTAAGGCTGAACCTGTGTAAGTCCATGATACAGTTGGCTTGGTCTCAGCAACCCAGCTTGCTGCTGGAGTTGTGACTATGATGTCAGGGATTACGGTGAATGTCTCTGATGTAACAGTAACACCAGGGTTCTGATCAGAGGTTATCTTTATAAAACAGTTGTTACTCTGCACATCAAAGTCAGGATCGCTCTCATCTATAAACCACTCACAGTCATTTGAACCATTGATAAGTCCTGTGCCTGAGTAGTTCTCAGCAACATATGACCAGGTGGAGCCATTGGATGAGAACTCTATATCAACTGTAGACATCGTACCATTGGCAAGCCAGGTTATGGTCTCTGTAGCGCCTACCTTCCAGACAGTATCCTCATCAGGAGGATCGATTGATGTGAGTCCGCCCTGGATAGTGAAGTCACCTGATGTCTCTGTTGCCCAGGACTTGCCTGGATAGGTATTACTTGTTATCTTAATCGCTGCGTCAGTTATTATCTTATCCGGTATGCTCCATCCACGTGAGGTTGTCTCACCATCATTGCCCGCTCCATAGGTCTCCTCAAGGGTTGTCCATTGGGTACCGTTAAAGAACTCTATCTTTAATGTTCCTATTGAACCCCACTTGGTCCATTGGATATTAGTGGAATCATTCTTTGTAACTGTCTGACCACCTGTTGGCCATAACAGATCCACTAAACCTACTATCTTAAATGTATCTGACTCAACAGAGGTATCCCCTGTTGCGTTGGCATCTTGGATCTGAATCCTGACATAATCTGATATCTCATCAGGTATAGGATCCCAGTCCCATGGGCTCTCATCATAGTTTGGAGATGGAGTGGATATCTTAACATAACTTACACCACCACCATCACCATCATAATCAGCGTTTATGTCCACTGTACCCATATTACCATATGGTGTCCACTCTACGGCTCTGTTGGTCTCACCTACACGCCATTCTGTAGTAGATGTAGGTTCATCTATATCAATAGCGCCTATGATCTTAAAGGCTGATGGTGTATCAAAATATGCCCTGCCGGCAAAGGTGGAGTTATTATCCCTTACACGTATCCTGGCATTGCCCTGAAGAGCTAGTGGAAGTTTATTAGCTGTCTCATGAGGTGATGAGGTTATATCAACACCTGTCTCAAGAGCTGTACCATCACTTACATCATCATCACCATTAGGATCAAGCCATATAGCTACTTCATCCATTATACTTGTTGGCGAGTATGTCCATGATACAGTAGGCTTTGTATCAGCTATCTGTGGTGTCTCAGATACAGCGACTGTTAATATAGTCGGATAGCACCAGAATGTAGCAGATGTAGCAGATACACTTGAGTTTGAATGGTCTGTGATCTTTATCTGAGCTATATTGGTCCTTGTATCAGGTATCTCAGCGTATGTGAGCCAGTTACCTACTGAGAATGACTTATCACCCTCACCAGATGCTGTGCCTGTAGCTGGGTCTGTAACATCTATCCAGCTGCCTCCATTGTTGAACTCAATATCAACATAGGCTATATTACCATCAGCTGTCCAGTCTATTGAGGCATCATCTGAATCGCCAACTATCCAATCATCACCTAAAGATGGTGAGGTGATTGTTATTCCACCTGTTATATCCATGGCATCAGATGGTGTTGTAACAGTTAAGCTAGTAAGATTTACATTACCATCTACTACCTTGAATTTAACCAGACTTGATATGATAGATGGACTACGCTCATCTATCGGATTCCACGCATAGGAACCTACTGATACAGGATCATTGCCGGCATTAAAGGTTTCAATATTATCAGCGTCAACAGCGCTTGGCGTTACAAGGAATGTATCACTAGCACCTTCGAATGTACCTGAACGTGAACCTATGATCTTAACAGTCGCGAGATCACCATGTGTAACATTCCAGGTTATGGTGTGGTTGGTATCTACAACCCATGTCTCAGTTGTGTTTGTGGCAACTGTCGCTCCATAGACTGTGAATACCTGGGTCTCATCATTACAGCCAGTATCGCTTATAT
>JBHPDT010000125.1:0-3530 GCA_042577545.1 Candidatus Omnitrophota bacterium
GCAAAAGGTGACTGAGCAAGACGCTGATAAGGTGCCCGAACAGACTGCCGATAAAGGTGATGGTAAAGTTTCACCAGATTCTAGCGAGACAGATGCGAAAGAAGCTCCGAAATCGGCAACCGCACAGGACACTAGGCAGCCCAGAGACAAGATGCGCAGGGGGGGCGGACCTAAGAGATTTGGAAAACCGGCCGCTGGCGCAGAGGGTCAGGATGAAGGTTTTGAGAAGGTAATATCAATAAACAGGACTTCTAAGGTTACCAAGGGCGGCAAGAAGATGGGCTTTAGCGCGCTGGTTGTTGTTGGCGATAAGAAAGGTTCTGTTGGTTGTGGTTTTGGTAAAGCAAACGAGGTAGCTGAGGCTATTAAAAAAGGTCTAAATGACGCTCATAAGTCAATGTTTAAGGTATGCCTTCGTGGATCAACTATACCTCACGAAATTATCGGTGTCTATGGGGCTGGCAGGGTGTTGCTTAAGCCCGCGGGAGAAGGTACTGGTGTAATTGCCGGAGGCGTTACTCGCGCGGTATGCGAGGCAGCAGGGATACGAGACATATTAACTAAGTGTCTAGGTTCAAATAATCCTGTGAACATTGTTAAAGCTACTGTTGTGGGTTTAAAAGAGCTTAGTGAAGGCAACGTTGTTAGAGAGTCTGCCTAAGCTGGATAAAAATAGAGATCCTTCTCTACTTGAGGCGCCTGCCTGCCGGCAGGCAGGGATCAGGATGAGCGGTCGCAGCCGAAAATCCGCGACTGCTCAATTAAGGCTAGGATAATCAGATATGGATATGATGAGTTATTTAAAGGTGCCCAAGGGCGCTAAAAGCAAACGAAAGAGACGCGGTAGAGGTCAAGGCAGTGGGCACGGTAAGACCGCGTGTCGTGGGCATAAAGGGCAGCAGGCTCGAGGCAGTACAAAAAAAGGAATGGGCTTTGAGGGAGGCCAGATGCCGATCTTAAGAAGGATTCCTAAGAGAGGCTTTACTAATAAGTTTCGCGTTGAGTATCAGATAGTTAATATAAAGAATCTCGCTAGCTTAAAAGCGGATTTGGCAATTAACCCAACAACGCTGAAAGAGAAGGGCTTGATTAAGTACAAGAGTAAGCCGCTTAAGATACTTGGAGATGGCAAGCTGAACAAGGGGCTTGAGGTACATGCGCATGCCTTTAGTAAATCAGCTAAAGAGGCCATTGAGCAGGCAAATGGCAAGGCAGTTGTAATTAAGAAGTAAAACCGCATAAGAAGGAATAATTATGTTAGCTGCTTTATCTAATATATTAAAAGTACCGGATCTAAGAAAAAAGATTTTTCTAACATTTGGGCTAATCGCAGTATACAGGGTTGGCGCGTTTATTCCTACCCCAGGTATAGATGGCGTGGCACTTGCTAAATTTTTTGACAATATGAGCAAGACAACCGGTGGTACGCTATTTGGCATCATGGATCTGTTTAGTGGCGGCGCTATATCAAAGCTTACTATATTTGCTCTTGGTATTATGCCCTACATATCAGCATCTATTATCATGCAACTGCTTTCAACAGTTATACCCGCGTTTGAGAAGCTTGCGAAAGAAGGCGGTGAAGATGGCAGGAGAAAGATCACCCAATATACTCGCTATGGCACAGTTGTATTAGCGATTATCCAGTCTTTCTTTATAAGTCTTTGGGTTGAGAATCCAGCTCATTTTCAGGGTGTTCAGATTGTTCAGTTTCC
Source organism: Candidatus Omnitrophota bacterium (assembly GCA_042577545.1). GTDB lineage: Bacteria > Omnitrophota > Gorgyraeia > JABMRG01 > JABMRG01 > JBHPDT01. The sequence continues at coordinate 1,716 of JBHPDT010000125.1, forward strand.
CGGGTGGGGTTTTAGGCTGCTTACTATATTAACTTTTGCCAGCGGTACAGCGTTTATTATGTGGCTTGGAGAGCAGATATCCGAATTTGGCATAGGTAATGGTATGTCGATATTAATTACAGCTGGTATCGTATCGCGACTCCCAGTTGCTATAAGACAGCTGGTTCTGCTGCTTTCACCAACGCAGGCTTCGCAGAGACAACTTGATATATTAACGCTATTATTTATGTGTGTTCTTTTGGTCGCTGTAATTGTTTCGGTAATTATGATAACGCAGGGGCAGCGGCGAATACCTGTCCAGTATGCTAAGAGAATTATCGGACGAAAGGTCTATGGCGGTCAGAGTACATACATACCATTTAGGGTTAACCACGCTGGAGTAATACCGATCATATTCGCTCAGTCTCTTTTAATGTTTCCAGCAACAATAGCCGGTTTTATACCGAACCCGGCTTTTCAAAACGCGGCAAACTTTTTACTTAAGCAGAATGTCATATATAGTTTACTTTATTCGCTTTTGATTATATTTTTCTGTTACTTTTATACTGCAATTACATTTAATCCCGTCGAGGTTTCAGATAATATGAAAAAATATGGTGGGTTTATTCCTGGAATCAGACCAGGCAAGCCCACTGCCCAGTATTTTGAATATATATTAAACAGGGTAACTTTACCTGGCGCTATATTTCTTGCTTTGATTGCTATATCACCAACAATTATAAGCCGATCGTTGAATATTCCCTACTTGGTTGCCAGTTTTTTCGGAGGCACAGCTATACTTATAACCGTAGGTGTTATGCTTGATACTATGAAACAGGTTGAGTCGCAGCTTCTGATGAGACATTATGAAGGATTTTTGAAAAAAGGCAAGCTAAGGAGCAGGCGTTGAGACTAGTATTATTGGGGCCACCTGGAGCCGGTAAAGGTACTCAGGCAAAAGTTCTTTCTAATAAACTTAATCTACCTCATATATCCACTGGCGATATATTCAGGGAGACTAAAAAAAGCGGCAGCGAATTAGGCAAAAAGCTCGGTGAATATATGGACTCTGGAGCGCTTGTGCCAGATGATATAGTGAATGAGATAGTTACAGAGCGCCTAAGTAAGGATGATATAAGAGACAGTGGCTTTATTCTTGATGGTTATCCACGCACCAGCAAACAGGCAGAGGCGCTTGATAAGGGCCTGGAGAGCATAGGATTGGATCTTAATTTTGTAATATATATGAAGACATCAAAAGATACTATTCTAGCTAGATTGACCGGAAGAAGAATTTGCAAGGCCTGCGGAAGCATCTTTCATATAAAGAATATACCGCCAAAAAAAGAGAATGTGTGTGACTATTGTGAGGGCGGTCTTTATCAGCGTGATGATGATAAAGAAGATACAGTTCTAAAGCGACTTAAGGTTTACGATGAGCAGACACGTGAGCTTATTGATTATTATAAAGAAAAAAATACATTAAAGACAGTATCTGGCGATCTTGATGTAAGACAGCTGTACGATGTTCTGTTTGAGCTCTTTGGTAGAGAAGGACTCTTATGATCGATTTGAAGTCTCCGTCCCAAATTGAGACCATGAGAAAGGCTTCAAAGATAGTCATAAAAACACTTAATAAGCTGCATAGGCACGCGCGAGCAGGTGTTAGAACGAGAGAATTGGATATTGTTGCTAAGGATTTAATACTATCGCTTGGAGGCCGTCCGGCTTTTTTAGGATACAGGGGATATCCGTGTAGCATATGCACATCTGTGAATGAAGAGATAGTTCATGGTATTCCTGGCGACAAAGTGTTAGAGGAAGGTAGCCTCTTAA
>JBHPDT010000126.1:0-3353 GCA_042577545.1 Candidatus Omnitrophota bacterium
GGAACGGTGTTGATAGGACTTTAACCTATTAGCAAAGAGCGTTACGTGGCGCACATAGACAAACCCCTGATATCTTTCGCCAGGGGTTATTCATGTAAGTTAATTATATCATATTACCACTCTACTAGCAAGCAAAAAACGATTCTACAGCCCGAGATGTTTAGCAACTTGTTCGGCTTCTCCCGCACCCAATGTGGTGCGGGGGGATAGTCTCCCTCCATGCTTGGGTAATTATCTATGAATGTTTTATGGGATATCTTTGGCGAGTGAGACTTTTTCAATAAGATATTGAATAATCTCAAGTTCATTCTTATCATACCAGGTCATCTTGCAGATAGAACAGCTATCAACCTCGATCGGATATGTCAGCGTATACAGGCGGCGCATCATTGTCTCTGAACACTTTGGGCACGAGAATTCATGCTGCATCTTAGATTTCATGATAGTTCGCATGTTCACGCCCTTCTTCGTAGTTTCAAGTAAAAGCTCAGCCTGTTTGACAACCTCGTCGCTAAAGCCTCTCTCTTCTCTGGCTATAACGCGCGGAAGCTTCTTATCGCTTATTAATACGCCTGTGCAGCCAGCGCATTGATAAACCGGCACTCCTTCATATTGGGTCTTACTTAATCCTGCCCGGCAACGTGGACAGAGAAAACTGCCTGACTGGCCCGCGTTTTCCCGCAGATAAGAGCTTAGCTCAGCATCCTGCCATAATAAACTCATATCCTGGGAACCTTCACGGCGAATAAAGGTATCAGACTTTGCCCATGCCAGGCTTAAGATCTCTCTTGCCATGAATGGACCATGCCATGTCTTGCCATTGGCAAGATGCCACTTAGCCTCACTCACTGGCACGGACTGTGTACGCGTATGGCGGTGTTTAGCGCGCCTTTTCTTAGCATCGAGCAATGATTCAAAACCTGAGTGACTCATATCAAGCAATACACCTAAGCGCTTATTTAAGGGTGGGTGTGTTGAGAATAGATTGGAGAAAACACCCTCCTTCTCATCTAAGCTGCTATAATTTGTATTCAAAATAAACAGGCTTGAAAGCGCGTCAAAACCAGATCCGCCTATGCGCCATCCGCGGCTTATTATATACAAGGCCTCAGCAAGGCTCAGTGGATTACGGGTTAATCTAACAGCTATAGCATCTGCCCTGTATTCACACTGGCGTGATATAAACATCGTAACAGTTTTATTTAGAGCGTAAAGAATAAGGGAGACCAGATATAATAAAACAGTCAGCCCCGAACCTCTGCGGCTCCTAAAGGGTGTCACATGCCTGCTGTGGTCTATGGAAAGTCCGCCCTGTATTTTTTTGCATATTGAGTCAAATATACTAAAAAGCGATGAAGCGATAGTCTTTAATAGGGTATCCTTTGTAATAATATGCGCAGCTTCATGAGCTATTACTGCCTCAAGTTGAGCTCTGTTCAAACGAGCCAACAGTCCTTCTGTAACGCCTATGACAGCCCTCCCCCTTAAGTCATCGAGTGAAAAGGCATTTACTCCATACACCGGTAAGATTACGCACTCAAATTTTCTTCCACCAGTAGCAACACTTACCTCATCTACAATGTTGGAAAGCTGTTGATGGTATCTGTCATCCTTATCTGGCCCATGCGCGCCAAATAGCTTAACTATCTTAGATGACGCGTCGTCGACTGAGAAGAACCAATGAGCCATAGCGAAGACTAGAGCGAGGAAAAATATCTTTGGAATCCAACTTACAGGTGGGAACGGACTACTAGTGAGAAGGCCTCGACCAGATGTAGAGAGTAAAAAGATATATACAACGGTTGTTAATATCCATGCGCTTAAAAAATATATAAACACCAGAAAAGCAAACAATACCCAGATGAGCTTATTCTTGCGCTCCTCAATATCGATAAATGAGAATGGCATACGCTACTTAAAATCTACCTTTGGCGCCTTCTTCTCAGAGGCATCCTCGATCTCAAAAAAATCCTCTTTTGAAAAATTAAGCATAGCAGCTACCTGGTTTGCAGGAAACACCTCGATCTGCGTATTAAGCCTCATAACTTCATCGTTATAGAACTGTCTGGCAAAAGCGATCTTATTTTCCGTTGACGTAAGCTGTTCCTGCAGAGCTAGCATCTGAGTATCTGCTTTCAAATTCGGGTAGTTCTCAGCTACAGAAAAGAGTGACTTTAGCGTACCGGTAAGAAAATTCTCTGCCTCTTTCTTCTGCCCTACCCCATCAGCTCCTGAAGCCATATTACGCGCCTTGATAACTTTCTCAAGCGTCTCTTGTTCATGCGCCATGTATTTCTTAGCTATCTCAACAAGGTTAGGAATCAGATCATGCCGCCTCTTTAGTTGAACATCTACCTGCGACCAGGCGTTCTTTACTCTCTGTCTTATACGTACCAGTGTGTTATAGATTACTATTAGATAGACCACAGGAACCACTATTATAATCAATATTACTAATAAAAAAATCATACATCCCCCTTTTTTTATATATTCATTATATGCTTTGTGTGAAAAGGACACAAGATTAAAAAGTGTAAAAAGTGATTTTTTTAGTAGGTTACACTTAAGTGTGACCTACTAATGTGGATAACTATGCGGCCGAGGAGATCGCTTGGTCGATAATTCTTTCACTACTTCTATTGGGGATCACAGTCATATTCAAATTAAATGCCGGTTCTTCAGATACCTGCGGTATCGGACAGAATTCCATTTCCCATCCATCAGTTACAACCTTATGAAATAATATAGGTACAGATGTCTGCGTGTATAGCGTTTTCTTCGAATGAGAACCTGGCTTTGATCCACTCCACCCTGCACTGCTTGCTTTTTCAGCAGGCTCATAGGGCACTAATTCCGGTTTATTCGCGTCTAATATTCCCACCACTGTATATATCTCATTATCTTCAACAAGCCGTTTGCCCTCGCTAGTCTTACTCGTAAGCAGCGATACGACTTGATCACATTGTTCCCTATCTCCTATAACAACGACCTTAAAAGGCTTACCTTGCACAGCTTCCGCCTTTGCTCTGCCTACCTGCGAAACCGGATCAAGCTCCGGGATCTTAGCTCTCTCAGGAGTGTACTGATTCGCGTTGATCGCGTAAATTTGAGGTGGAATAAATGGTATACGAGCACCTCTGATGCGCCAGATTATCTCTACAACAATGCGGTCAAACTCACGCTGATCATGGTAAGTATATTCCCCATCCCAGAACTTTAGATGATTAAGGGCTAACATAAGGAGCTGATCTGAGGATCGATCTCCAGCCCTGGGAAGACCCTTAACAAATTCTCCAGCAGATGAGGTTTTTTGAGAGAGATAAGATCCCGGAGCTTGATCCGGTTTCGCAGGT
>JBHPDT010000127.1:0-3321 GCA_042577545.1 Candidatus Omnitrophota bacterium
ATAAGGTGGTCATTTATGTCATACTCGCCACCGATTTCCATAAATAGATCCTGTGTAGATAGGTAGTAACGTGATGTCGTTTTCAGCTTAAGCGTATCATTCAAAAGGTCTTTTTCAACACGCCATAGGATGCTATCTTCTACTCTCTGTGCTGATAACATGGCCTGGTAATCAGGAATAAAGAGCATCGTATATTGAAGGTTAACATAAAGATTATTAGCAAATGTGTAGTCTACTCCCACATCGTAGTCAAATATATCCTTGTATATAATCGATGATTCAATGTTGGGGTCATATGATACGGCACCGACGTTTGTTGTGTATGCCCACTCAGCGCGTATACCAAGTTTCCCAATAGTTGTTTGATAGTCACCACCGATAGTATGTTGTCTCTTGAATGAGGGTTTTACTCTAGCCCCAAGTAGTTCAAATCCTGGTGCCACTTGGACTCTAAATGGCTGAAGAACTAATGTAGGAAGTTGTGGAAAATGAGATGAGTAGCTTAAAGATATGTCATAAGTATCCTGCTCCCAAGCTGTTTTAAATGCAACAGTTGAATTCTTTAATGTCTTGTCTGTGCAGTCGTCATCATCCAGGAAAGGCATCCCAGCTGCTCTATAGAAGCGAGGTAAAAAAGCATCCCAAGGTCCACCAGGCGTATCTGTCCAGTCTTTCTTAAAGAATGGTATCCATATGGATTCTATGCTTACTATATCAAAATATGAGACATGTTTGACCGCAAACACAGGTACTTTGCGTTCTGCGCGAGATATGCGGTTAAAAGGCTCGGTTAGATCTTGAGGTGTAAATACGTCTGTGGGGTTTACCTCATCAGATTTACCCCAGCGGATAGATTGCATTCCAACCCGCAGATCGAACTCGTCTTCCGTATAATCCATATAAAGTTCCCATAGTCGAAATCTCTTATTTGTTGTTTCGTAACTCTCGGCGCTATTACGGAGAACATATAACCTGGCATCAGCTGAGGCAAAGCCATGAAACTTTGGCGAAAATGTCAACTCTTTTGATATACGCGCGTCGTTTCGCATCTCGTATGTAAATTCAGCATCCCAGTCCTTATGGGTATCATAATAGTGACGTGTTTCAACGTAACCGTGCATACCTAGATATTTTTTATCAAGATCAAGCTTTGAGATAATTTTTTTCAACGGAGATTTGGCACTGTTTGATTCTGGAATTTTTGTAGTTTCAGATGGAGACGTATAGGTAGATGCAGAAACGTATTTATAGTCTTCAGCTAATGCAAAGCTTGTCGGAAACACCAGAAAAATAAAAATTGATAAAATTAATATTCGTTTCATAGCTATACTAGGAAAGGTTTGTCGTTTATAAAGAATCGTCTAATTTTTGCCTTACCCTGATAATTTATCGAGATTTCCACATCAATAGTCATAAGCTCTTTAAGGGGCTTATTGAGCCTCTTAGCATCAGCCAAAAGCTTCGTCTTTATTTTGCTGATCTCAGCGGCAGACTCCTTACTAATAGCCAATGACGAGATATTGTAGCGAACATAAAAGGCCTTATTACGAACTCCATTTGATCTGCCCCAGATCCATACCTTTTTTGCATCTGTTGGCTTATTCTTATAAGCACCATGAGGGTGATAGTATTTTTTCCCCTTTCTTAGCTCAATGTATATGTCAGACTCTGACCAACCGCTCTTAATCTCCTCAGGTTTGGCGTCTTTTAACATTGCAAAAGGAATCTCTGTAATCTCATAATTGAAGCCTATTTGCCTGCCGCGCACATTGAGAAAGGGATCCATATCAGTTTTTAATAAGACTACCGCGACAGGCCTTATTTCAAAATAGTAGTAGCAAAGACCACCAATGGATCCCACTATGGCAATAACAGCAAGTATGTATACAATAACTCGTTTCATATATCAATCTCCTAGTATTAGTTTAATATATAGCAACGTTGAAGGCAATATATATTACCTAAAATAGAGGTTTTTTCATGAGCGTGGTAGATATTAATAGCGTTCAATTTCCTGAGGGGAATGTAAATGATATCTTATGTCGCGCCACGCGATCCTTGACGAAAGGAGGGAAGATATTAGAGCGTAAGCGAAGAGCAGGTATGAAGCAGGCAAGGCTAATAGGTAGGGGAAAAATAGCCTGTTAGCAGCGTAATCAATCTTCATGTGTCTACCAATTTTCCTGGTAGCATCGAGCACACTATATATCGGTATTATATCGGCTAAGGCCAAAAGCAGTAAACCTAAGGTAAGTACGATGCTTGATGATCTGGTAAAGAACACGTAGTAGATACCCATTAGCGCTAAGGGAAGTTTAGCGAGATAGAACAAGACAGTTGGAAGCCATGTACGAAAATCATATATTTTGTGGATTATGCATTGTCTCCTGGACCACTCAAAAAGGACAGAAGGTTTTGTTGGCTCGATAGTTGGTACCAGGCACTGAGGAATGAATTGAATTTTTAGACCCTTTTGGCGAACAGCCTTTGTTAGAGTAAAGTCATCAGAGAGTGATTTTAACCAGATCTTATCTAGATTTACATCAAAGAATGTCTGTTTGCGCATAGCCATAGCGCCGCCAAACGCAAGGCCTGGGGAGACTAGAAATGGAAAGACCGCCGCATTAAATTGAGAATGAACTATAGGCCAAAAACCGCTTCCTTGGGGAGGGACATACCATCTATATCCATACGTTGCCCCTATGTCGCTCTCCTGGAACCTCTCCACAATATTCTTGATAAACAGGGAAGCTGGCCGTATGTCTGAGTCCAGGAAAAGCAGTATCTCAGTTGAGCTATTTGTTGCCTCAACAGCCTTGACTTGATTATGCAGCTTTTGAGCGCATTGCTGATTTCCTATACCAGCAACCACGAGTTTTGCATGAGGCTTGCTGCGAATGATTTCAGTAATAATAGGGTAAGCAGGGTCATCTACTTGGGCTACCACAAACACAACTTCAAATGAAGCATAATCTTGCGAGAGCACGGCATTTAAATTTTCCTCAAAGCCAGTATCTAATCCACAGCACGGCAGTATGATAGATACTTTAGGAGAATATGACGAACTTATTTTTTTATTCAACTGCGTAGAAACATATCTAGTGAATACTAGCGCGGGTGAAATGCTTATAATAAAAAGAAGAATTGTTAGACTCAGCCAAATTACCATTTTCTCTCCTTTACTGTTATGAGTAATTATACAACAACGTGACAGTAATGACAACATTTGATTAACCCGAAATCGGTATTATTAATGCTAGAGAATGAGGGCTTGGTCAACACATAGTTCCCCCCTGGGACATAAGTTTTAATAGCCATATC
>JBHPDT010000128.1:0-3274 GCA_042577545.1 Candidatus Omnitrophota bacterium
ACTTAAAATTAATAGATCTGGCATGACCTTGGTTGAGATATTGATCGCGGTAGCTGTGATCGGGGTTCTTTCAATCTCACTACACGCGACATTTAACATAGGCTTGAGGAGTTTAAACAGAGAGACCCTGGCGCTTGATATGCAGAATGAGTTAAGATACGCGATGAAGAGACTGGCGCAAGATATAAGGGAGTCAGAGAATGTTATACTTGCTGATAAGTTATTGACCCTTACTCTTGATGGAGTAGATATCGTATACCAGATACATGCAGATAATAACCAGCTGACCAGAGGAGAGGTAGATTGCCTTGATCCAGAGGTACTATTGGCAAACGTCCTGGTCTGTGATTCGAAATTTTCATGGTATGGTGATCGTTCAATAGATATAGATCTTCGTGTTGTGGGTGCGATTACGGGACCAGACGTTGGATTGGCTGAGCTAAGGACACATACAACAGTGCAGAGAAGGATCCCTTAGAATAAGGAAGAAGGTGTGTTAAAGATGAGATATATATCAAAGGGTATAAGGGAAGGTAAGAGTTCAGAGGGATATGTCTTGACCATATCTTTGATTATGGTAGTATTCTTCGCGATTCTATTTACCGCGTTATTTATGCAGGTCGGCGCGGAGATAGGCGGTACGGAAACCGAGATGTTGACAAACAGGACTCTGTTTATAGCTGAATCAGGTATTGAGCATTCATTAAGTATGCTGCGCATGTCACCTAATTGGAGAGAGGGTTTTACGCAAGAACCTTTACTCAATATAGAGAAGACCGAGACCATAGGATTTTATTCAGTTGAATTTGACGAGGATGTGGATGAGTCTCCTTGGACTAGGGTACCTGCTACTGCTACAGGTGTGCTGACAACAGATGGTGAGAGTGTGATTACAAAGATCAGAGCGGATATTCTTACCGCTAATCCCGCGGAGTTCTTCATATTCACAACAGATAAATGCACAATAAATAATCTGGCGCAGATACAGAATGGGAGTATATATGCTAAAGAGCTTGTGTTTGCTGTAAATACAGCGTTTCCGGAGGATCTTATTATAGATACACCTACCTTCTATTTGCAGGGATTTGATTATACGATAGAAGACCCTAATGGCAGTGGAACGTCGCCTGATGTAGTAATTGATGAGGTACCATCAGAGACCGGACCAGTAGCATTTCCTAGTCTGAATTTAGACAGGTATAGAGAGCTTGCTGATCCTGCCCTTGGAGGCAATGGTCGATATTTTGAAGCAGATGCGGTATTTGATAGCGGCATAGCGCGTGAGCCAGGTGAGAATGGTGTTATATTTGCTGAAGGCGATGTGTATATCAAGGGTGAGATCCAAGATCCTATTACCGTAGTGGCTGCAGGGGATATTTATATAACAGGCAGTATTACCTGGCGCGAAGAAGATAGTAACCCTGTTGGAAAATTAGGATTATTCGCGAAGGATGATATATTTATATCTGAAGAAGCTCCGGATTCTATCTCAATAAGAGCCCAGCTTATAGCTGATGGCGGACAATTTGAGTCATTGGGTGAAAGAGGTTCGAAGCTCGGAGGATTGGAATTTATAGGTTCTATGGCAATAAGAGGGGGAAAGGACGCGGAATATGGCGCGATAGATCTTTATGTATACGCGCCCAGGATATACAGATATGATCCTGAGTTACTCAATTCACCATCTCTTCCATATGTTACCTATATAGCAAATCTTGATTCCTGGGATGAGCTTATAAATTGGTCCCAGGAGTAGAGGGGCGAGGGGTTATAAGATGAAGGATCAGTATCTTTTGGGAGAGATTTTAGTTAAGAGAGGCAATATCACCAAAGAGCAGCTGGACTATGCTATCGCGGAGCAGAGAGATAGAGGGGGTTATCTAGGTAAGGTAATAATAGAGATGGGTTATGCTACTCATGATGAAGTATGTGAAGCCCTATCGAATCAATTAAATATTGAATATATAAAACTCTCCGCAAATAAGATAAATAAGAGAGCGGTATATATATTTCCAGATTATATAGTAAAAGAGTATATGGTCCTTCCCATAGATCTTAAAGGGGATGAGCTTACTGTTGCCATGACAGACCCGTTAAATCTTTATAGTATCCAGACCATGAAGCATGTAAGCGGGTATAAGATCATACCTGTCTTGACTACTGAAAAAGATCTTGAGCAGCATATAAGCAAATTCTTTGGCCCAATGAGAAAGGCTGAGGTCGCGATGAAAGAGATCTCTGTTGATAATCTTGAAAAAGAAGATGAGGCCAATGTAAAATCTGTGGAAAAAACAGTATCTGAGGCCCCGGTAATCAGACTTGTCAATTCTATAATTAACGGCGCTGTGGATCAGTCAGCAAGCGATATACATCTTGAACCACAAGAGGATACCATGATCGTCAGGTACCGGATAGACGGCGTGCTCTATGACAGGATGAAGATTCCAAAGGATCTTCAGGCAAATCTTATATCACGAATTAAGATCATGTCAGGCATGGATATAGCTGAGAAGCGTCGTTCCCAGGATGGCCGAATAGGTATTAACCATGGCAAGCGATTCCTTGATTTAAGAGTCTCTACCTTGCCTATTGTCTATGGCGAAAAAACCGTTATAAGAATACTTGATAAATCCAGCCTGTTATTGGGCCTGGATTCACTCGGCATGTATAATAGTCAGCTAAACACATTTAAGTCATTTCTTAATAAACCATACGGCATTATCTTAGTAACCGGACCTACAGGCAGCGGTAAGACTACCTCACTCTACGCTGCTCTAAATACTCTCAATACTCGAGAGAAGAATATAATAACAGTCGAAGATCCGATCGAATATGAGATAAAGGGCATAAATCAGGTCCAAGTAAATAACAGAGCCGGAATTACATTTGCCAAAGGCATGAGGCATATATTGAGGCAGGATCCTGATGTAATAATGATAGGTGAGATCCGCGATTACGAAACAGCGCAGATAGCGATACAGGCGGCACTGACCGGGCACCTGGTCTTCAGTACTCTTCATACCAATGACGCCTCAAGCGCTATTATTCGTTTACTAGATATGAAGATCGAGCCGTTCTTGATAACCTCTACAGTCATTGGTGTGATAGGTCAGAGGCTACTCAGGATGCTCTGTCCGCATTGTAAGAAAGAAAGCGTGGCGCCACCTGAGCTTGTAAGAAGCATAAAGGATAAGCTGCCATCTTAACTTACCTCCAATCTATATTTGAATTATCAATCACCGCTCAATATAATTCGCATTACTTCCTCTAAAGA
>JBHPDT010000129.1:0-3225 GCA_042577545.1 Candidatus Omnitrophota bacterium
GATAAAGAGGTTATGGCGGGAACGTCTCAAATAAAAGAGGCTAGAGTTAATAGGGAAAAAGCGGAGAATGACCTGCTTGAGGCAAGACGCCAGATCTCCCTTGAGACAAAAGAGGCATATTATAATTATCAGGAATCTATTATTCAGGTTAAGAATACTTTAGAGAAGGTTAAATTTAACGAAGAGGCTGTAAAAGTGGCTAAGGCGCAGTCTGAGCTTAACGAGGCGCTTCAGTCACAGCTTCTTGAGGCTATGGTTAAGCTAGCTGATGAGAAATCCTTGTATATAAAAGCGCTTTCTGATTACAACTTATCAATCTACAAACTTAATAAAGCGATAGGCATCAGAGATCATTTTAGTTTAGAATAGATTATTGTTAAAAGGAGGCTTATAATATGAGTTCTTTTGGATTTAGGTTTAAGAAAAAGCCTGTAGATTTTTCCAAAATGAAAGATAATCTTATGCCAAAAGGCGACGAAAAGAACCCCAAGGCAGGAGATTCTAAAGAACCTACAAAAGATGATGTAAATATAATCTTTAATAGAAAGATGGCTAAGGAGAAGTCCAAGTCGCTGCCTGAGTCAGCGCCAACGCCTGAATCCAAGACGCCGCCTGTGTCCAAGCTACCTTCTGAATCCAAGCCAGAGCTTAAGCCCGAGCAGAAGCGTTTCTCATTATTTAAAAGAAAACCTAAGGCTGGATTACCGATAGATCCTAGGTCTGTTTTAAAGCCAGCGCATCATCATAGATCTAAGTTTGTGACAAAGCCGCCTTCCGTGGATAAGCCAAAGCGAAAACCATTTTCTTTATTTAAATTCAAACCAAAGCACCCGGAGTCTGCGAAAAAACCCGAGCCTGCATTAAAGCCTGATATTTCACCAGAGCCGGAGACCAAGCGCTTCTCATTATTCAAGCGTAAATCAGAACCTAAGGCAAAGATCAAGCCTGAGCCAAAACCAGATCTTAAGTTAACGCCTAAGCCTTTGATAAAAAAAGAGACAGAGCCTGTTCCGACGCTAGGAGCTAAGCCTGAGCTTAAGCGTGAATCGCAACCCGAGCCTAAAGAAGAAACAAAACCAGAATTTACGCCAGAGCCAAAACCTCAACCAAAGCCAGAGCCAAAACCAGAGGTGAAATCTCCTTCTGAGCCAGCGCCAAAAGAAGAGGTTAAATATACGTCGCCATTTAGGCATAAGCCAGAACCTAAGCCGATACCAGCGCCCAAACCGGTAATTAGACCAACACCACCCCCGATGCCTGCATCTGTATCTGGGCCTACTAAACCGCTGGCGCCAGAACCGGTATTAAAGTCTGCTTCAGATGCAAAGTTAGTAAAACCATTAGCGCTCGCGACAAAATTAAAGACTAAAAAGATACCTGCCGCGCCCGAGAGCAGCAGCGGCCAATCATCTTTTCCAAAAAAGGCCGTTATCGCGGTATTATGTATAGTTTTTATCGGAGCGCTCCTGTATTTCCTAGGGCCTAAATACGCGCCAACCATGATGGACAAGATGGGTAACATAAACTTTATCAAAAAGCTCAATATTATGAAAAAAGAACCTGAAGCCATTGTCGCGCCTGAGGAGCAGATGGCTGAAGAGCTTGTAACGGTGAGAACCTATAGAGTCGCCAAAGGTGACTTTATAGATGTCTTACCAGGTATGGGCACTATAAAGGGTGACAGAGAGATAGAATTAAGATTTTCAGTTAATGGTATAGTAGATTCCATTAACTTTTTTGAAGGTGACTTAGTTAGAAAAGGTGATATTGTCGCAACCCTAAACCAGAAGGACGCGCTCCTGAAGTTAGAATTCGCCAAGAGTAAGCTCAAAACTCAAGAGGTGGGTGAAGCGACCGCTAAGAAGAAACTCCAGATCCACCAGAAGCTATATGATGAGGGCATAATAATCAAGCCTAAATTAGAGGAGATCCGCCTTGAGTTTGAGAGCGCGAAGACCCAAGTTGTATCTGCTGAAAAAGAGGTTGAGTTTGCCTTAGCTGAACTTGATAAGACCTATCTCTACGCCCCAGTTAACGCGGTACTTGGTACCAAGGATGTTGAGGTGGGTGAGTTTGTTAATTCAAACATAAGAATAGCCTCACTATATGAGACGAATAATGTTATTGCCGAGATCGGTATTATTGAGAAGGATATAAATCGCATAGCTCTCGGGCAGAAAGCGAAGATAAATGTTGATACATATCCTGGGGTGGATTTTGAAGGCAAGATTGAAAATGTCGCTCCAATCATCGAAGGAAAATCTAGAACGCTTACTTCCAAGATAAGAATAAAGAATGACAATCCAAAAGGCACGCTGCTGCCAGGCATGTTCGCGCGGACGTGGATATCTGTATATGAAAAGAAGAATACTATAAAGTTGCCATCTTCATGCTTATATGATCTGGATAGCAATGGTGAGTTTGATTCAGTATATTCAGTTGGTGAAGATAATGTAGCTAAGACAAAGCCTATTAAAATAGGTTATATATCAACAGATTATGTTGAGATATTAGACGGTATCCGCGAAGGGGATCAAGTTGTCTCCGAGGCTATGGCAGAGCTTAAAGACGGCGTTAAAGTTGATGTGATTGAGATCCAGGAGCCGGTATTTTAAGCGATAAAAAATAAAAGTTCGGTTCTCGGTTTTCGGTTCACGGTTTACGGCGATTATGCCCGCCAAAGGCGGGTCCGCCTTCGGCGGAAACACCGAACACCGGACACCGGACACCGAGACGATGAGAACGAGTACGAACTATGGGACTACCGAGTCTATCAGTCAGAAGACCAGTTACAATTATAATGTTTTTTCTCGGGATTGTGCTCTTTGGGTTTATATCCTGGAGCAGACTGCCGCAAGAATTATACCCCCCAATAACTTATCCCCAGCTTAGTGTTGTAACATTCTATAAGGATGCCGCTCCAGAGGAGATGGAGATCCTTATAACAAAGCCTGTCGAAGAGGCAACCGGCACAGTAAGCGGCGTCAGGCGTATCAGCTCTACATCCAAAGAGGAGACCTCCCTTGTTGTCGCTGAATTTAACTGGGGAACCAATATGGATTTTGCCGCATTAGGCGTTCGGGAAAAGATAGATCTTATTAAGGAGAGCCTGCCTCGAGGGTCAGAAGATCCTATTGTAATGAAGTATAACCCTTTTGAGCTGCCTCTTATGGTCTTAAATATAAGCACCGGCAAAATGGGCCCGGCCCAGCTTACTCAAGTCGT
>JBHPDT010000130.1:0-3133 GCA_042577545.1 Candidatus Omnitrophota bacterium
AAATATTTAGGTGAGAATGATCCAACCGGGTGGGATGTCAATATCTATTATACATTCGATGATGGAGAGCCTCAACTTATAACAACCACAGCTCCAATAGCCCACGATACTGGTAAAGACGGCAGTGATATATGCCATTATGAATGGGCAGGGCCTGATACCGCAGGAACAAAATATAAGGTAAAGATCGAGCAGGATCACGTTACTGATAAGAGTTATGTATATGCTCAGTCTAACAGCTTCTTTGTTATGAAAGGAGATGTAACTTTAGTAGATCCTGGTATGAGTGAAGCACAGATCTGGTTTGTTGATGAGACAAATACTATATCCTGGGGTGTTACAGGCGGAGTTACAAAGGTCGATATCTTTATAGATCTGGATGGCAGTCTAAATTATGCTACAGAAATAGAATCGAATGTAGACGCTAGTCCGCCGAATTACTCATGGTATATGGCGCCAGCTGAGGAAGCGACAAGAGAGGCTATGACCTCTGAGACGTGTCGAATACGCGTATATGACCATGGTGATAATACGGTCTATACAGACCCTCCTACATATGTATTTAAGATGAAGCCAAGGATTACTTTTGGCACTGATCCTAATAATGAGACCGCATGGGTCGTTGAACAGACAGAGTGCCCTATAAAATGGACAACAACAGGTGATATAAGCGCTATTAATATATATAGCTCACCAGATGGAGAAGAGACCTGGTATCAGCAGGATTCAAACGTCTCAGCCGGCGCTCTTACTTATCCGTGGACAATTCCGACAACCGATACGGTCTCTCACGGTTCGGCTGTTATACAACTTAGAAGATCAGAGTCTGGTGTTGAAGACGATGAGGTTACAGATGAGTCCCCATGGTTTACTATAAGGGGTAAGATCGGAATAGATTTCCCAACGTCATCAAAGGATTATAACGTAGAAGCCACAGGCAACATAGAATGGTCAACAAAGGGTACTGTGGGTACAGTTGATGTAAGATGGTCGAATGAGGATCCTACATTTTCAAGTGGAAGTTTTAGTATTATATCTGGCGCCCAGGGCATAGACTCAGGCCTCGGAATATATACATTTACTGTCCCAAGCACTACAGCCCCGAGTGTTGCGTTAAGGGTCGTTGAAGAGGCTCATACATCTGTTTATGGACAGACAGGTGCGCAGGTTGCCTTCTTAGGTAATATAATATTCGACCAGCCGAGTGAAGAGAGTCCAAGCACATCTAACCAGACCTTTACAGTAGGGTCACAAAAGCTGATTCAATGGTCTAATAAAGGTTCATTTACTACATTGAGGGCCTATTTCATTAAGGATGAAGGAACTAAACAGCAGATAGGCGGCGACTTAGGTGATGTCGAATCTGTTTATTGGACACCAGGAGATGATGATATTTCTACAGATATTCGCATCCGCGTAGAAGATGCTTTAAACGAGAACAATGTATTTAAAGAGACCCCTAATGATGCAGAACCACCAGAAGAGAACGAAGTTATAGGCTCAATGTTGCTAGAGGATCCTTCTGATGGTAACGAAGTATATACGGTTGGAAGCGAGGTATATATACAGTGGTTGAAACAGGGGAATCTTGGCAGTCTTAAGGCAGAGTTGAGGATTACTGAGACCGGCTATCCGTCTACAGGTTGGCTTACTAATAGTGGCGATACCGGCCTCTCAGATACTACTCCGCAGGGAGATTCCGGTTCAACGCAGACATATACATGGACAGTGCCTGATAAGATATCTACTGAGTGCAGGATCCGTTTAACAAGTAATACTTATCCATCAGATAGCTGGGCAACAGATGACTCAGGTTCTCCATTCACTATTAAAGGTGCCATAACCTCGTTCCAAAATATAGATGAGGATACTGTCTGGAAGGTAGGCAATGATCAGATTATAACTTGGAATCAGACCGGAACAATGAGTGATGTTAAGATCGAGATTGACGATGGCTTAGGATGGGATCCCATTGAGAATGCTTATGATAATGGCGGCCAGGGCTTAGCCGGTGGTTCGAACACATATACATGGGTATATACAGGAAGCGATTTACAAAACGTAAAATCAGACGAGGTTAGGATTAAGGTAACATCTAATGAAACTACAGGCGCCTCTCTTATATCAGATACATTCACATTTATTCCTAACATAATAGTCACAACTCCAGCGGCAAGCTGGGTTGCTGAGACCAAACCTACTGTAACATGGACTTACACAGGTGTAGATCTTGGAAATGTTAAGATTGTCATGGATCGTGACTGGACAGGCACATGGGAGGATGAGGTAGTGCTGGAAAGCAATGTTAATAAGGATGAGTCGATGCCTTATACCTTGACAAGTAATCTTGCCGCGAACAGATCAGACCCTACCCACATTCGCGTGGTGGACAAAGATTTTCCATATGCCTATGGTGAATCAGGCAGCTTTAAAGTAATCGGAGAATTAACACTTGACGCGCCAGCGGCACTAGCGGAATGGGAAGTGGGTGACAGCCAGACCGCTGTTGTTGACTGGAGCTACAAAGGTGATTTGGATGATGTAAAGATATATTATTCAACAGATGGCTCAGATCCAACTAATTTGATTGCTACGGTCCCAGCATCTGATTCAAAATGGACATGGTCAGGATCTGGTGTTGTGGATGATGTAACCTCTACTGCAAAGATAAAGGTTGAGGCAGAAGATGCTGATACTGATACATATATAGTGTCTGATACTTTCCTTATCGTTGGAAATCTAACATTCACCAATGTTACAGGACAGTGCATAAATATAGATAAGGATAACCTGCATGAGATGATCGTAAAATGGACCGCGACAGGTAATGATATTACAAAGGTCAAATTTGACTACTCATATGACGGACAAGAGGTGAACTTCTCAGAGATAGCGGTAGATATTGATAATACCTATAAAGACGGAGAGCAGGAGAATCAATGGACATGGCTGGCAGCAGGCATACCGCAGGACCAATCAACTGTGCTCGCAAAATTACGCATATCAGCATATACACCGCTTCAGCCTGAGAGCGTAGATATATCTGCCGGCGCATTCTCAATCCTAGGTGATATCTACATAGATGAGCCAGATGGCGGCGTAGAGGATGTATGGATATCAGATGGAGTGACAG
>JBHPDT010000131.1:0-3085 GCA_042577545.1 Candidatus Omnitrophota bacterium
TTAATATTTTTGAATTTTTAATTTCATTTTTTAATTTTTACTTTTTAATTTTTCATTTACTTTTGATTACCTAGATGAATAGGTCGATCTTCTTACTATGCACTCCCTTACTTTGTGAATCCGCAAGCACCATCGCTTGCAAAGCAAACATGCTGCACCATGAATTAATGTCAGCCCCTGTTTTGCTGTACAAAAAACCGCCGTTCTGTTTCTTCTCACGCCAGAAATACTGATAGGATTTAAGCAGCTTACTAAGAAAATCTATCTTATCTTGGAGCGAAAAGATGATCCCAAGACGCAGAAGCTGAGCTATGACATCGCATCTCTGAAACCCATTAAAGGAATCTATCGAAGGATCATATAGTTCATCGATGCCTTCAGATGAGATATTCTTAAACGCCCACTTTGTAGCGCTCTGGGCGGACTTAATAAATACATCTATCCCAAACGCCGAACCCGTGTAAACCAAGCCTTCTGCGGTATAACAGTGCGGGTGCAGATTAGTTGTCTTTGTCTGCTTACACGTTATAAACCTGCCAGATGGCCCCTGTGTCGTTAGCGCAAACTCACAAAGCCTTATAGCAGCATCCTTGTACTCTTGTTTTAGCGTAATATGAAAGAGATCACACAGCCCCATAGCCGCTTTCGCGTGAAAACCACCGGGCTGAGTGGACCACTTATCATATGAGTTAAGATAGAGATGTTTCTTCGAATCATAAATAGCATGTAATGACCCATCCCCTGTCTGCATCTTGCCTACTAAAAATTGGGCCATTCTTTCTGAGGCCTTAAGAAAGTTCTTGTCATTCGTAATCTTGTAGAGATTGACCATACCATAGAGAACCATGCCTGTGTCAAAAGAGAATATCTTCTCGCCAGAAAAGGAGTATAACTCATTCGCTTCCTTGTCATTCTCAAAGAGACGCGTTCTAACACCGCCGCAAGGATGAAGCGCCTTCTTTATGATCCAGGTCCCCGCTCTCTTGGCATTCTTAAGTAAGATTTTGTCTCTGGAAATACTGTAGAGATAGAGCAGGGTAGTAATTCCATAACCGGTAATCTCAGGATAGATGTAAGAATACTTCTTCTCATTAAGATCATGCCAGGCATAGAATCCACCACTCTTAGATTGTATACCTGATTCCTTAATCCAATCAAAAACAGCTTGCACTGAACTATTCATATTATTATCCTAAAATGCTATCTTATCCTTTTTTAATACGCGCTGGAACACCTGTAACCACGGCCTTATCTGGAACAGACTTTGTTACCACAGAACCAGCCCCTATCATGGCCTTACTGCCTATGGTAAGATCGGGAAGAATCACCGCGTTAGCGCCTATTGAAGCGCCTTCCTTAACGCGCCAGCTTATGCCTTTTAGATCGCGCCTTTTGTTATAAACCGGAAACTTATCATTTGTAAAACAAGCCCCTGGACCTATAAAGCAATTATCCTCCACAATAAGACCATCATACAATAACGCCTTGTTGTGAATCTTTACATTGTCACCTATTCTAACATTTCTGTCAATATAAGCGCCATTTCCTATGATACAATTTTTACCTATGCGCGCGTTTTCGCCTATCTGAACAAACGCCCATATCTTTGTGCCTTTACCTATCTTCGCGCTCTTGGATATTAGAGCGCTCTCATGAATAAACGTGTCCTCGATTAATTGATTCTTTTCTTTGCCCATTCGATATTCCTCCTAAGGCCTTCGTCTATAAAAATCTTTGGCTTCCATCCGAAAAGTTTCTTTGCTAAAGAGAAGTTACATAAAAGCTTTGGCACCTGAGCCTTTCTCTCGCGCGTATGAACAATCTTAGATTTCGACCCAGAAATCTCTTTAATCTTCTTTGCTATGTAATTTACAGTTATTGCCTCACCTGTTCCAAAATTGACAGCCTTTCCTACCGCGCTCCTATGGCTTCCCATAATCATGAACGCATCCACCATATCATCAACATAGCAGAAATCCCTGGACTGCCTGCCTGTTCCATGCACCGTTAGAGTCTTATCCTTAAGAGCAAGATCTATAAACCTGGGAATTACATCATAGGTATGACGTGGTCCATATGTATTGAATGGCCTTATTATCGCAATTGGAAGATGATAGGTGTTCCAATATGAGTAACAGTATCTGTCACAAGCAACCTTACTTGCGGCATAAGGAGACGACGGATAAAGCGCATGCTTCTCATCGATAGAACCTCCTATCGTCATACCATAAATCTCACTGGATGATGTGCAGACTATCCTTTTTATTCCCTTTCCCTCTTTTACCGCATGAAGCATATTCAGTGTTCCGATAACATTTGTCTCCATCACCTCAATAGGATGCGTAAAAGAATTGGGCACATAAGCGTCAGCAGCAAGATGAAATATAATTTCAGGTCTGTTTTTTATAACAAGCTCTTTGGCATCCAAGCTTGCTATATTACCTGTTATGATCTCAATTAACCTTCCCTCTATATGTTTTGTGTTTTTCAGGGCATACTGAGTAGTTCCTATAGTAGAATTGCCTCTGACATATACAGAGACCTTGGCGCCTTCAGCAAGCAGCCTCTCGGTTAGATGGGATCCCATAAACCCATCCGCGCCTGTAACAAGCACTCTCTTATTCTTATAAAATCCCTTCATTTAATCCTCCTCAATGAGCACATGATTTATGCGACTGTTAAGGAGCATAAATCATAAGTGCGAATTGATCCTCCGAAGCCCAACAGTTGCAAAACTGCATCAAGGGCGAAGGAGGATATTTGTTACTGCGCTAACTTTCCTTAAGCACTTTCATAAAATTTAACACAAACACTATAAAAGACAATGTAAATACAACGCCAAGCAATAAAACCGTGATCTTTACCATGCCATATGTACCTGGCTGCGCTTTAATAATATTAATAAACCACAGATCCAAAAAATCATATCCAGACATATAGGCCTTAATGGGTTTAAACAAAATCGAATCTGGCGCAAAGACAAACTTTAATGACTGCCCTTGCGAAACCTTAAGATACCACGACATAAACAGCATGGACACGTTTATTCATGAGAGCGCTCTAATATCCAAGAGCGCGAAGATAG
>JBHPDT010000132.1:0-2934 GCA_042577545.1 Candidatus Omnitrophota bacterium
AAATTATAGAGGGTCAAATAGGAAATATATGAAGAACAATTGGTTGTGGGATAGAAAAATAAGCCTTAGTGCTGTGAAAAAAATTCTCAATGACCCAGGTCATAGAGAATTTACTTTATTTGCCCCATTACTTTTAGTGCGCAATAACGAGCCCAGCAAAGTATTTAAAGAATACATGGATCCTGAGGTATTTTGTAAAAACTGGGCCAGGATTAAGAAAGCAATGCGTAAAGACAAATGGAGTAATCAGAGGATAACATTTTGGCAGGCAGTGTATGAGAAACTTATAGAAAAATACCGTAAAAAAGGGATAAAGTTCAGAGAAAAGGCACCAGTAACGGTAAATGTCTTAAGCGAAAGAATAGGGTTATAATAGCAGGACTACGAACCAATCGCTTATATCTCTACAAACTCAACACCTAGCTCTTTCAACCTAGATTTTACCATTTGACGCAAGGTATGCTTCCCTTTTGTAGTTTTAAAGTATTGCTCTCGTCGCGCAGCGTCAGTTTTATTATAATGCACTTCATGAAATATAAGTTCAAGAGGCCTTCTTGACGTTGTGCTTGGATTCTTACCGTCAAGATGCTCCTTGATACGTCTATCTAGATTGCTCGTTAATCCGATATAAAATCTTTTATCTTTCAAACTAATTAACACGTATACATTATACATATATGACCTCATATGTTGCCATATACCACACTGGGTATATGGCAGTAAACCACACAATAGTATAAAATAAAACAGGGCCCACTGCAAAAAAAAATACAGTGAACCCTGTGTGGTTCACTGGCTCCTCGGGCTGGACGATGTTGATAACAGGTTAGGCTGCCTGTAGAATGTGCGTAGTTACTGCTCTCCCTGCACCAATATCGTGCAATTTTACTGCTCCTACGGAATCAGGTGTTATATTGTTCCTTAAAACAGCTTCTAACCTCTCCGTTTCCTCCAGCGCCTTCATCTGTATTTCGCATCTATAAGTAGTTATATCAGGACGTAAACCGGGTTTTCTTTGATAAAACTTATTGCCAATAAGTGAATCTGCAATAAATTCTGCAATAAGCTCCAAAGAACAAAGTTGCATAGCTGCGATCACATAACGCTCTGCCTCAGCAGCCTTTTCAGCATCGTATGCCACTTTCATTCCTCTTAGATAGCCACTCGCTATATTGCAGATCACCTCAATATCTAAACCAGCATCTTCTATACTCGGTGGTTGTATTCCAGCTATGTTTCCCGAAGAGCGTAAGGCATCGCCTATATCCAAAAAACATCCTTTTTGTATTGTATCAAGATCAAATAAACAGGAAACTCGAAGCCGCCCTTCCCCATCTCTTATAAAGTTAAAGTTATTAATTTTGGTATCACCATGTTGTATTCCTGGAGGTACACTATCGAATATATGGGACAGTTGTTGTCTCGCTCTAAGTTTTTCTATAAGAACTGCCAAACGTTCTCGTATTGTAAGTCCAGCTATCCGATCCCGTTCTCTCTCATCTGGTAAATATGTCTCTATCTCTGCTTTTAATTCTTCATCGCATCTATCTACATAGTCCCAATCAGCACATACTCCATTGGGGTCCTCTGACCCTACTTCTGTTAAATCAGCTCCCCGGCTAAAGATAAACGGTACTCTCGCCCGATCAACAATTCTAATAGCATACTCAAAGTGATAAGATCCCTTTCCGTCTTCAGCTGGAGCATGATACCCTGGCAGAGGCTCTTTGTACTCTTCGGCTGGAATGCAATCCATCATTGCTCCAAAAATAGCGATTGCTTCACCTTGTGCCATTGCTGCTTCCGCCATAGTAGCTCTTGGAAAAACTTCGGGAATCTCGCTATAAGCATCGATTACTGTTCCTTCAACATATTCCATGACACGCCAAGCATATTTTTCTGGGCCACGATATATCTTGGTTCGTGTTCTCCATTCTCTTCCGCTGGCCTCACGATAAATAAGCTGGGCAATCGAGTCTTTAGCATTTAAGTACCCCACATCCTGCCAATAATTTGGTAAGATATTCCGTTCGTGTGCAATTGCTTGAGCTACCTCAAGCAATTGTATATTATGATCGATGTTATCGACAACAAATATATCACTTAACTCCTGAACAACAAATCTTTCCCCTGTTTCAGATTTCAGTATGTAAGTTACATTAATGTTACCAATCCTATTCCTAGTAATCGTACAATTAGTATCAGTCGCAATAAACCCCTGGGCGTTCTCAAAAGCATTAAAAGCAGAAATAACTCTGGTCTTCTCTGCTACCTCTGTTACAGGAGTAATAAAGTCATTGCTATTATCCGCTGGGGTTGAAGTCTGTTTTCGCCCTAATGGTGAATCATCGGAGACTCCATTTGTAAAAGCAGGTGGCCTTAATTGCCAGGTGTTATATTTATAAGGTAAAGCTATATCTGAAAAGAATACAGCGGACAGAAAACACCCTGTAGTCAATATAATTATTATCTCTGCTGTTACCTTTCTTTTTTTCATCATTGCCATAAAAGATAAACCCCTAGCTATGGTTTGCCAGGGGGGTTTTGTGAATATAAAATATCACACATGTAGTAGTGTGTCAACAAAAATGTTTTTGTAACTTTTGATTGAAAAAATTATAAATTTTTACTTGACAACTTTAAAGTAAAATGGTATTATTGGAGTGTGGAAGAAAAGAAATTATTAACAGTTAAAGAGGTTGCTGATATGCTAGACAAGACACCGCAAGGAATACACTGGCTAATACAAGAAGGTCGGATAAAGCCAGAGTCTATTGCTGGTAAATACAAGTTCTTTACGCAGGAAAGTGTCGATGAATATCGTAGGAGATTTGAGAAATAATATATTTTTTACCCATTTACTTGAAAACTTTAAAGTAATATGTGTTTTTTTTGCTCATTTACTTTAAAAGTTTAAAGTAATAATTGAAAAGG
>JBHPDT010000133.1:0-2918 GCA_042577545.1 Candidatus Omnitrophota bacterium
GATCTTATCCTGGCTTTGTTCTAAGGTATATACGATCGAGAGAGTACCATTCCTTGGTAAGGCGGCTCAAGAGAGGCTTAACATGCTTGGTTATTCCAACATAGAGGTAAGGATTGGGGATGGCAGCTTAGGTTTAAGGGAATTCGCTCCATATGACGGTATTGTTGTTACATCAGGGGCGCCATCAGTGCCGCAGCCGCTTAAGGATCAGCTCGCAGATGATGGCCTGCTTGTAGTGCCTGTCGGCAATAACGCATCTCAGGAATTAACTGTAGTAGAAAAAAAGAACGACTCATTCATTCAGACAGAAAATTGCAGCTGCGTCTTTGTTCCCCTGATTGGAAAGTACGGATGGCAAGAAAATGATTAAATTTATAATAGAGGCTCTAGCGTCACTCCCAAAGGAGGCAGCTACATTTATATTAGCTATGCTGCCGGTCTCTGAGCTAAGAGGCGCGATTCCCTTTGGCTTATCTGTCGGCCTTGGCACTTCAAAAGTTTTAGCTCTCTCAATCATAGGTAATCTTGTTCCTGTTATACCGATACTCTTTTTGCTGGAGCCTGTTTCAGGATATTTAAGAAGGTTTGGCATATTTAAGAAGTTTTTCGATTGGTTATTCGCGAGAACCAGAAGAAAGGCGGACCTTGTTGAGAAGTATGAGTTTCTAGGACTTATGCTTTTTGTGGCCATACCGCTTCCTATTACCGGAGCGTGGACAGGCTGCGTGGCGGCAACGCTATTTAAATTAAGATTGCGATACGCGGTAGTAGCGATAACACTGGGTGTTTTAATCGCGGCTACAATTGTTACAACAATATGTTTTATAGGAAAGGGAGTGTTATACAATGTCTTCATACCTCATAGTTGATGGATATAACCTGATTCATAAATGGCCCAGGCTTAAGAAAGAGAAGCAGAAGAATATCGAATCAGCCTGCGCGAAGCTATTCTTCCTTATACAGCAGTTCTGTGATTTTCAGCATATAGAAGGCGTGATAGTTTATGATGGGAAAGGGGCAAAGCGCAAGACATATGCGGGAAGGCCCACCGTAATATACTCTCAGAAGAATGAAACCGCCGACAGTGTTATAGAGGAGATGGTCTATAACGCTAGTGATAAGACAAAGATACGCGTTGTGACTGATGACAGGGTAGTTACGAACATGGTTCTTGGCATGGGCGGCACGGTTACAGCGACCGATTTTTTTGAACGTGACCTTAATGATGCTATCGCGTCATTAAGAGAGATGGTAGAGAATAAGAACTCTCACGACTGGACAGCAAACACAATAATAGAACAGGCTCCTTTTAATCGAGCGTTTAGAAAAAAGAAGAAACCCCCATTTTTAGGTTGAGAAGATCTCTTATACATCTTTATATTGGAGAAGGAAAGGGAAAGACTACCGCTGCTGTTGGTCTCTCTCTGCGAGCCCTAATCCAGGGGAAAAAGGTTCTCTTTATACAATTCTTAAAAGCAAATAATTCCTCCGAGCTAAAAGCATTAAAGAAGCTTAAGGCAGAAACAATCTCTTTTAAAGAACGTCACCCTCTATTTTATAAATCCGCTTCCATAAAGAAACTTAGATTAAAAGTAGCGCAAGATTTTCAGATGGCCCGCGCTTTAGTAGAGGACAAGAGATACAACTTTGTTGTGCTGGATGAGGCATTGTATCTACTAAAATATAAGTTGATTAAAGAGAGACAGGTTCTAGATCTCATCGACTCCAAGCCCAAAAATACAGAACTTATCTTAACAGGCGCCTATTCAACAAAAGCGCTTGTAAAAAAAGCAGACTACGTAAGCACAATCAAGTGCACCAAGCACCCATACACGCGCGGTATCCCCGCCCGCCGTGGTGTTGAATACTAATGGGGACGGTCCTAAAGGTACCAGGTCTGAGCACAAAAATGTTCAAAATTAACAAACTTTTTATTTTTTTTGCACTTATTATTATTTGTTTATATTTTCCAATTGCTTCCAGTGCCACCCAACCCAAAACCCGCATAATCTCTCTAACCCCCGCAAGTACCGAGATCCTCTTTGCCCTCGGCCTGGATAAGGAGATTATAGGCGTATCTAGTTACTGCAACTATCCTAAAGAGGCGCAAGCCAAGGAGAAGGTAGGCTCATTTAGCAGCCCAAACATAGAGAAGATCATACTACTGAAACCCGACCTGGTTATATTAACAGGAATGGAGCAGGCTTATCTTAAGTCAATTCTGTCGAGCCTTAAGATCGATTATGTATCAGTAGATCCTACGAATTTAGAAGAGCTTATCGATAGCCTCAAGGAGGTAGGCGAACTCACTGGCAGGCAGAGGCAAGCGGAGGTATTGGCAAGACGCATAGAGACCGCGATAAGAGCCATTCAAGAATCCTTATTAAAGATACCCCATAATAAGCAACCAAATGTTTATGTAGAGATGTGGCATGATCCTATTATGAGTATCGGTGGCAACTCTTTCTTAGGAGATATGATAGAGAAGGCTGGTGGCAGAAATATAACCTATGATCTAAAGAGATCATTCTCAAAGATTAACCCTGAAGTGGTGGTCGAGCGAAATCCCGATATTATTATATTGGCTTATATGAAGCCAACAGAGTGGCTGAAGACCTCTTTTTACAATAGATTGGGATTCTCAGGAGTAAACGCTATAAAGAACAAGAGAGTGTATACCGACATAAACCCTGATATAGTCCTGCGCCCAGGCCCAAGAGTTGCAGAAGGCTTAATTGAGCTGCATAAGAGGTTTTATGAAGCATAGATTTCTTATCTCTATATTAAGTATATTCTTATTATTATGCGCTGTAGTAGTACTATCTTTGCTTATTGGCAGTACCAATATACCTTTGGGCAAGATGTTGACACCAGAGTATCGTGGTATACTAACATTACGTCTATCCAGGATCATACTA
>JBHPDT010000134.1:0-2883 GCA_042577545.1 Candidatus Omnitrophota bacterium
TGCTGTGCCTGTATGCCCGGTTGATGGAGCAACTACTCCATATGTGTTAAATGCTAACAGCAATGCATGCGTGTCACATTCTGGTAGTGGAGTCGCAACTCATCAGTAAAAATATATTCCGGGACGGCCAAGCATTAACTTGGTCGTCCCATAAAGGAGAAAAAAGATGATCAACAAGGTAGTTGGGTTAGAGATAAGCGAAGAGAACATCAGAGTTGTTGAACTTGAGAGAGGTTCAAGAACTGATCTCTTGCGTATTATGGCAGCTATCCCAACGCCAGAAGGGGCTATGCAGCAAGGCAGGATAATGGATATAGAAAAGATATCTCGCGCTATAAGAAAGCTCTTCTCCTCAGCCAAGATCAGCACAAAGAATGTTGTGCTCTCACTCTCAGGAAAAGGAGTCGCGGTTCAGCAGATCACCCTCCCTAGCATGCCTAAATCTGAGATGAAGGAGATCATAAGAAGTGAGCTTGAGAAATATATAGTACTTAGATCAGACGGCTTCATATTCGATTATCAACCCCTATCAGAATATAATAAGAAGGGGTATAAGAAGACCAGGGTATTTTTTACCGGCATATCGAATCATCTAATAAATTCATATTTTGATTGTATAAAGAAAGCAGGCCTCATACTAATAGGAGTCGATATCGCGCCTTTATCAATAGCTACATCTTTATATTCTGATCTTAAGGAAGATGAGTCAACGGCGATGGTCTTTATAGATACGAAGAAGACTTATATAACAATATTAAAGCATGGGTGGTTCTGTCTCTTTCATACGATAGATATTGGAACAGCTCAATTAGCCGTTGCTTCACCAAGGTCGCAGGACGCTCTTGATAAATTCGCGTCAGAACTTAAGCGGTCATTTAAATTTTTCGAAATGGAATTTGATCTAGGCAAAGTCGATAAGGTGCTTCTTACCTTTGATCAGTCGAAATTAAAAGGTATAGACAAGAAGGTAAGGGCTATGCTCGGCGACTCTATAGAAGTTGAGAACGCCAACCCATTTAAACGTCTGGACATTTCTAAAGGTTCATCCGCTGGTGAGATAGGCGCCAAACATTCAGGAGATTTCGCTGTTTGTGTAGGAGCGGCATTGAAGGGGTTAAATAAGACTGGACATACGATAACCCTTGAGAATATAAGACATTATATTCCACAGCCTAAAGAGAAGCTAAAGAGATATGCTGTGGCTTTAACAGCAGCGGCGCTAATTATATTAATAACAGCTGGTATTACAGTACATCAGAACGCCTTATGCAGCACGATAAGCAATAAGTTGGGAGATAGAGAGATCGAACTTGCGAGAATAGATGAGAGACTCACTAGCCTTAAGGAGAGCGCGAATCGTCATCAATATTTGAGAGAACAGCTGCAAGATCAGGCAAGGTATCTTAATAACCTTAACCGCGTGCCCTGGTCTTCTGTCCTGGCAGAGGTTACTGGTGAGCTTCCTGAAGACGCGTGGCTTAAGAAGTTCGAATCTACTGATAAGGGAAAGATGACCCTGGATGGCGGAACATATTCAGTGGATAAGGTAGCTGGTTTTATAAGAGAACTTGCTAAGCGCTCAAGTTTTGATGATGTTGGTCTTGAGAATTTGGAACACAAAGAATTCAGCGATGAGGTTGATGGCGTAGAGTTTAAGATAGACAGCATTCTAGCCGCAAAGAAGGAGAAGAAAGATGTCGATGCAAATTCGTCGAATAGTAGCAGATAAGCAGCCAGATAGTAAGGGCGCCCAGCTTAGCTTAAGTCCTGTGGGGCTTAAGAGGATAACCACGGTTTCGATAGTTCTTCTTTCAATAGCCATGGTCTTATCATTCACTTTATATATATATCCATCTGTCTCCAAGGCAAAGGAGTCCCAGTATAAGCTGGATCGCGCTATAGCTGAGATAGAGGGCAAGCAGAAACTAGAGAAGGAACTGAAGCAGGTGATAGCAAAGTATGAAGATGATTTAAAGGTAGCTGAGGAGCTGGTATTTAGCGACAGGGATATAGCCACATTCTTAGAGAATTTCTCTGATTTTGCCAAAGATTCGAATACAACGCTTATGAAGATAAGAAGACAACAAGAGGTCGTGGTACCGTCTCAGACAGAGGATGAGAAAAGGATGGCTCACGCGCAAAATAGAGGCACAAAAAAGGAGAAGGCGCAGAAGGAGATGGAGAAGGCGACGCCAGGGCTTCTGATGCATCCGATGCATGTCACCCTAAATGGAGAGTATCACGATCTTATAAACTTTCTAATGAGCCTTGAGGGCTATAAGCAGCTTTTGACAATCAACAATCTGAGGATCGGTATTCCAGCCAGGAAATACCCTGTGCTAAAGGCTGATTTTGTAATTCGCCTATATACGATGAAGTCTCCAGAATCGCGGGAAGGCGAGGAGGCATAAGATGAAGATAAAGGTTATAATACTAATGGTTATTTTTATCGGGATATCAATAGCGTTTACGTGTTCAAACGGACGCTCCAAACCCGAAGCAACCATACCTATTGAGGAGCTCGACCTTCTTAGATATGAGCCTATAGATTTCGCGAAGATCCTAGTGAAACCTTCCACAGAGGCTATCTTAACTGATAGAAATCCGTTTATTTCACCATTTGAGGAATATATGCGATCAACTGGGGAGGCGGATGAGTATAAGGCTGTTTCACTTGGGCCTGATTCAATGCGATTGACAGGTATAATAAAGAGCCCGGATGGATATATAGCGCTTATTAGACCCGTATCTGAGAACAAGACTCAGGTAGTTAAGGTTGATGGTAAATTGGGCAAATTCCATGTAACGAAGATCACTGATAAAGAGGTGCACTTAACCGCTAATGGCACAAAAAGTGTTTTAAAATTAGGAGGTATAAAATGA
>JBHPDT010000135.1:0-2882 GCA_042577545.1 Candidatus Omnitrophota bacterium
CAACATTGCGGCTACCTAAATCCAAGAAGATTTCACCTTTATTAAGAAAGAACCGACTTTTTTAGATAAGATGGCATTTTATATTAATGCCTCCAGTGGGATAGTATTTAATGATAACCCCGTGGCGCATGATGTGGGTACCGGTGAGTCACTTTCATCAGACATGACCATTACTCTTTCAGGCGGAGGTACTGTTGATTGTGATTACGATGGAACTACAAATACGATCACACTCATTTCAGGCATAACAGAAGTTTTTCGAAATATATCCGCGACAAGACTTGGTGATGACGGTTCTTCTCATCCATTTGTTGGTCTTCCCAGTGGAAGTGCGGGGCCCGACCATACTGGGGTTCGCTTTGAGTTTGAGGCGCTTAGTGCTTCCCCTGATGTCATGGGAGAGGAGAGGTATGAATTTTATACATCAGCATATTCCCGGATCCAGGAGGCTATAGTGCCTAATGTTGTTATTGTAGTAGAGGACGATCCATTACCAACTGCACCAGATAGGGAGTTGATATTAGCCAGATTTGATAGTAGCAACTCTACTGCCGGATATCAGCTGCGAAGTGCAATTACATTTATGGACAATCTTCCTGATGCTAATTTTATTAGAAATCCACGCATTTTGGCTGCTGTGACTTCTGATGACCCTGGCACACCTCTTGTATATGATAACCCTTATTACGGACCTATAGATATTAACGGAACCAATATGCCGCTGCATGGTGGTTACAATGGTACGCTATTTGGAGATGTCGGGGAACATGTTGATGATACTGGTGCTCGGCGATTCCCACCCGGAGATACTGTAGTTGAGTCTCTACCCGGTAGTGTTAATGAGGGCGCTACCCTTGTAGTTAGAAATATAAATAATACTGCTGCTGCTCGTCTGGGCACAGGAGTATTTACAGTTGAGAATATGACATTTACAGGAGGTCACCTTGTAGGCACAGCAGGCTCTGGCCCTAAGAATTATTTAGGAATATATATGAGGACGACTCACCGGCTTAGCAGAATTGAGATCTTGAACAATATAATTGAAGATAATATTTCAGCAGATGGCTGGGGAGCAGGTATTAATTGTATAGATAGTGAGATTAATGCTGGAGCAGTGGATACAGAGGTAATAATAGATAGAAATATAATAAGAAATAACAGCTCTGGGTCACATGCTGCTCAGTTACAAGGCGTTGGCGGCATAGGTGTTTTTGGTATAAGTTCAAGAGGGGCTCAGAGGGTGGAAATTACAAATAATACTATATCTGCTACCAGCGGAGGCAGGCTTTCGGGCATAGTTGTTAGGAGGATTGAGCATGATGCTACTGTCGGCGCTGATCCGGATATAATCATTAGTAATAATAGAATAATGGCCAATACATCGCTTATATCCAGGGGCTGCGGGATCTACTCCTTTGAACCTTCTGACAATCAGGTTGTTATTAATTTAATAAGTAATACTATATCAGGAAATACTTCCGGAGGCGGGGCGTATCGTAGCGCAGGCGGAGGCATCGGTGTTATTACCGGAGGAGAGTTGACCATTCGAAATAATAATATACTTAATAATCAAGGTGGGGTTGTGTCAGGTATCTGCGCGCGCAGAATCAGGGACTCTATTACAATAGAAGACAATACAATAGATGACAATAACTTTGCTAACGCGATAACCTCAGGTATCTATTGCCATAGGCCTGACACTGATGCTTACCGTCCTGTAGTAACGATCCAGAGAAATACTGTTACGGGAAATATTGCTGGAAATGCAACTGATCCTGATTATCAAGATGCCGGTGGTGGCATAGCGGTTTATGGCGGCTTAGATATCTCTATTATGTCAAACACCATTGGAGGTCTTCTGCCCGCAGATGGGAATACGGGTGGATTTTTTCATGGTATAACAATTACGGAAGCTTTAGGAGTAACACAGATAAACAATAATCTTGTTCAAAATAATGGAATTGTTACAGAAGGGCGCGGTTCAGGAATTAATTTTAGAGATACTAGCGCGCCTATAAATAATAATTTTGTGACAGTCCAGGGAAATACTGTTAGTAATAATATCTCAGATAATAACTCTAGTTACTCTTCCGGCGGAGGCATATATGTAGAGGGTGCCCAAGATGCTACAATAGGGGGCACTTTTGCAGGGGAAGAGAATAATGTTTTAAACAATAGCGGTGGATTACATCTGGGAATTACATGTATGGATATACTTAACACTGCGCAAATAATAAATAATATTGTTCAATCGAATATATTTGGTGTAACCACATCATTATCTCACAGTTCAGGCATATTGTGTCGAAGACCGATCACAAGCGCTGAAACAGAGTTCGTAACTATAACAGGCAACACTGTGCAGGGAAATCAAAGCAGTCCTGGTTCTTCTTTTGATGCCGCAGGCGGTATTTGTGTTCAGTCAGCTAATCAGCTTACTGTTACGAATAACACTGTTACAGGTAATTCAGGGGGAAATATGGGCGCTAGTTTGCTCCAATATAGGGCTAGAGGCATAGATCCCCTTGAATGGGTTTTATGGGATGTTGAGGCGGATGATTGGTTTATTTCCACTCCACTGCCCACGAATGACACGACGCCACCTACACCACCATAAAATGGGTACCCGTGCTTAAGCTTGGGACAGGCAGGTCCGGCTTTCTTAAATGGATAATGCAAGTAACCAGTTACCAGTTGCCAGAAACCAGATAATGCTATGGATTTAAATCGGGACCCCTCGACTACGCTTCCCTCGACTGCGTTCGGGACAGGCGGGGCAGGTAGGTGTAAGTCATGTGCCAGTGTTTTTTAGTCGTCATTGCGGGCAGGTAAATTGTAACTCATACTGCAACAAAATCAAGTCCTAAATCACCGTTACTCTG
>JBHPDT010000136.1:0-2780 GCA_042577545.1 Candidatus Omnitrophota bacterium
ATAAAGCGTCTTTGTAATTTATTGTATTGTAACTTATTTGTTGATAGTATATTGCATAAAGCGTCTTTGTAATTTACATATTTTTTTACTGTTGTCGGCCGTAGGGTTGGCTAGCGCCGATAATGCCTGCTCCTGGTCCGCCATAAGCGCCAATATCCGAGACAGATCCATCAGGATCTAAAATGGAAGGATCACCCGCATTAATACAGAGTGAGCCAGTGTCAAGATGATAATCGCCGTTTGCAGGGTCGATAAAAAGAGGGTCGTTTGATATGTTATTGTTCACACCATTCGTAGCTGTTGGAAAACAAGAGTAAAATACAGGTGAAGATGCGGGTCCGTTATATCCTGACCAGCTATCCTGTATTATATTATTAAATGCAGGGCTTGTCATTCCATCTATACTATAGCTACCATACTGGTTTTCATTGTTGAGTATTGTGTTGTTGCTTATTTGTGCGTTTGCACCTAGATAGTATATTGCTGAGGGCCCACCAGCTTCTGCGTAATTACCAACTATTATATTATTTTTTACTACCATATAGCCTGAACCAACATTAATGCCACCACTTGTGCCAAAATAGCCCGGGCCACTGGTTTTATGATTATTCTTTATAAAATTATTAGTAATGGTAGCCCAAACGCGACATGAGATGACTGGATAACCATTATTACCAGTTATATTGTTGCTATCTATTAATACAGTAGCTGCTGAAGACTGATGAACGATTATCCCGCCACCAAGATTGCCCGCAATATTATTATTTTGAATAATGACCTGTTCTGTTGTTACCAGCTCCTGGGAAAACACAATAGCGGGATACGAATTACCCACAATATTGTTACTTGTGATAGAAATAGTGGGTGAACCGGTCGCATTCTTGATATTTATTACGTCACCTTCATTATTGGTAAAGTCATTATTGGATATATCAACATCAACAGAATCATTAACGTAAAGTTCTACTGCGCACCTTGGTCCAGGGTGGGCCCAATCCGATGGGTTTACTATTTTATTATCTGAAATAGTATTATTACGCAATACTAAGTTCGTTTTGATCGCGCCCCGGATAGCGCATCCGATATTGCATGTGTTGTCAATGATCTTATTGTTTGTAATAGTATATGTAGCTGAAGGATTTCCCGCCCCATAATCAGCGATATATATCCCTCCTCCAAAGCTTGAGTTATACCACGAACCAGAGCCCGTTCCTTTGGTAATAGTAAAGCCATCTATAGTAGTATCGCCAGAAACACCCATACTAGTAATCCCCATTGCAGAAACATTTGAATAACCTGTGTTGCTTGCATCGATAACTGTCTCAAATCTTTGTATATCCCTGCTTGCTTCCTCAAAGCTTAAGTCATATCCGCCTTTCAAGGTTAAGGATTGAATGCCGATGTTTTCATTATAAATCCCGTTGAATATACCAGATACTTTACCCAGGCACCTTATCTCATCCCCTGCAGCCGCATCAGCTATCGCGCCCCCTATACTATTGTAGAATTTATCCTGTGTCACATTCCAGGCAACCCCGGTTCCCGCGATAGTAGGAACCCTGCAATAAGCCGCTGTTGTAAGTGTAAAGTCCCTTGGTGAGGCCTTGGTCTTAGGGGAGGTCTTGGTTAAAGATATCCGTACACACTTCCAATCATTAGGGGGGTATAGACTGGTTTGTCCTGAAACATTAAAGTTAGTGATATTTTCTGCAATTACAGAAGTATTACCGTTCTCATCCGTATATACCAGGTTATTATTTCCATTTGTTTCATACTCAACTTCAATAGCAGGAGAACGGCTTAGTTTCATGTAATTTGGAGCGCTGTTACCGGGATTAAGATAAATGGAGTTTGACCTCTGTATATCTTTCGTAAGAGTGCGCATAATCAGACTTGCCTCATTCTGCATACTGGAGAACTCAACAGTCTGACCTGTGCTTAATACA
The DNA here is from genome assembly GCA_042577545.1 of Candidatus Omnitrophota bacterium. GTDB lineage: Bacteria > Omnitrophota > Gorgyraeia > JABMRG01 > JABMRG01 > JBHPDT01. The sequence continues at coordinate 1,947 of JBHPDT010000136.1, forward strand.
GCCATTCTTAATAGACCTACTAATGCTAAACCAAACGCGGTAATAGCAATGAGAACAACAATCAAAAGCTCAATAAATGTCGCTCCCTTTTGGGATCTTAACATATTACCACCTATATTTATTCTACTATATAATAATGCCATACATAGGAGGGGGTGTCAAGGGTAAGAGCTGTTTAGTGAGTTTATTTCTGGGTTGTAGGTTGTGGCTTGTAGCATGTAGCGCAACAGTAGGGGGCACTTCTGTGTGGATCCCCGCTTTTCCGCCAAAGGCGCCTGCCCGCCTATGGCGGGGATCCGCCTACGGCGTGACGTGGGAATGACAACAAGATGCCCTTGTTAACTCACCTGTTACAAATTCGGGAATTGCATCTTGCGTTTTTTGTAAGAAATCGGATCTGTCACTATTTGAAAAGAACTTAAGGGCAGGCCATGTGTCTGCAAAGTAGGCAGTCACAACCACCCGGTAGTGAGACCTGCCCTTAAGTTATGGGGTACTTATCCTAGACCTGGCCCTGGGAATTGAGCCTTCTGGATAAGTAACCACCTGTAAGAGCGTCTATGTTGGCGGTAAGTTCATTTAATCGGAGTTCTTTCATTACAATTTTTTCATAATCTGCACGCTCTGTTTTAGCGAGTTCCAGCTGTAATCTTCGTCTCTCAAAATAGAGCTTCGTTATATCATCGAGTATATCGTTTCGAAGCTGTACCATAAGCCTTGAACGTACATCTATGCTTGTCTGATCGTCATTCCAGATCAGTTCGCCAAGATCCCAGGTAAGATTGAGATCATAATTGGTTTTACTCTCATCTGGGCCGGTAATATAGATATCTG
>JBHPDT010000137.1:0-2743 GCA_042577545.1 Candidatus Omnitrophota bacterium
TAGTAACAATATATTAAACAGATGCCAAAAGCCTATTAATCTGTTTTTTCTCTTTATCGTCCTGGGGTCCTATCGCAGCAAGCTTAAGCCGCCTCTTCGTAAAAAGACTCTCAGATACATCTTGTATCATATCTACGCTGACATTATTAATGCCTTCAAGGATCTCTTCTCTTGTGATTATCCTGCTTATGCTGGTCATCTGTTCACCAAGAAATAGCATATTCGACATAGTCGACTCAAATGCCATCAAGAGACCGCTCCTATAATACTCTTTAGCCATCTCCAGCTCTTTCTTTGTGACCATATTTTTTTTAAGTTTCCTAAGCTCATTTACAATGATGCCAACAGCATCCGTAACTTTCTTATTATCAATACCAGCGTGAACAAAGAAGGAACCGGTATCAGAATACTGCTTGCATGATGAACCTATCTCATAGGCCAAGGACCTCTTCTCTCTTATCTCGTTAAAGAGCCGACTAGACATATTGCCACCGAGTATAATATTAAGAAGCAGCAATGCAAAGATCTTTGGGTCTTGGCGGCTCAACCCCCTGCAGCCAAGACAGATATGGGTCTGCTCTGTTTCTTTATAAAAGAACGTTGCATTAGACCCCGCGGCTAAATTACCAAGCTTCTTAAAAGGGGTTAACTTCCCTTCCTTTTGCCCTTTAAATAATTTACTAATAATATCGACAAAATTATCATGTTCTATATCGCCGCTTGCAACAGCAGTAATATTATTAGGTAGATGGAAGAGCCTCTTCTTTAATAAAAGATCTTTTTGACTTATAGATCCAACAGTTTCATAGGATCCAAGAAGTGACATGCCCAATGGCTGATTAGGCCATATGAGATCATCTAAGAGATCGTGCACATGCTGCATCGGAAGATCCAGATACATCCTTATCTCCTCAAATATAACACGCCTCTCTTTCTCGATCTCAGAGGGCTTAAATACACTGTTTGAAACCATATCAGTCAGAACATCACTTGCCAGGTTCATATGTTTAGAGAGGATCTTTACATAGTAGCAGACGCACTCCTCAGAGGTAAAGGCGTTAAACGCGCCGCCCTTCTGCTCTATGGCCTGCTTTATCTCCTGGCAGGATCGCTTCTTCGTACCCTTAAAAAGCATATGCTCCATAAAATGAGAAATACCCTGTTTCTTCTTTGTCTCATATCGTCCGCCGGTCTTAATCCATAGACCCAATGAGAGAGAGTGAACATCTCTCTTTCTGCTGGTAATAACCTTTAACCCATTATCTAGCACTGTAACTTTATGCACGGTTACTCCTTTTTCAATTTCTTATAATCGAGATAGGACTGGAGCATGATAGATGCCGCTATCTTGTCAATACTCAGCTTTCTCTTTCCACGGCTAATATCCGCTTTAATCATAAGGGCCTCACCCTGTTTTGTCGTCAATCTCTCATCAAAATGAAAAACTAGAACGCATAATCCCTTTTTCAACTCATTACCAAAACGAAGAGCCTTCTTAGCTGAAGGCCCGTGGGTGCCATCCATATTCAACGGCAATCCAACCACTACCTCTTTGACACCATGCTCAGATACTAGATCAGATATCTTCTGAAATGAGTCAGCCTTACTCTTAACATTAATGGTAGTAAGCCCTGAAGCGATCGTCTGTGTCTCATCGCTAAGAGCAACGCCTATCCTTTTTTCTCCTAGATCTATACCTAATATCCGCGACATATAGTTATGATATGAGCCTTAAACAAACTTGCTCAAAGATCTCTTTCTACTTAAAAGTTCGACCAGCTTCTTCGTCTCTTGAGCCCTGTACTTAGGGCATATGAGGGTGGCGTCTTTAGTCTGCACCACCACAAGTCCCTTTAATCCAAGAACTGCTACCAGGTGTCCATCCTCACCCATAACAATGGAATCCTTGATATCGATGCCCAAGACATTACCTTGAAATATATTATCTCCCCTATCTTTCTTAAACTGATCCTGTACACTGAGCCAAGATCCAACATCCTGCCACCTTAAATCTGATCTCACAACATAAGCTAACCTGGTCTTCTCCATGATCGCGTAGTCTAAAGATATATCGGGAAATTTCTTAAAATCTCTATCCAATGCCATCTGCTGTTTTGAGGTTCCAAGATATTTATCTATTTTCTGGGAAACTTTATAGATACCGGGTTTGAGCCTCTTAAACTCATCTATAAAAGTCTGAGCCTTGCCAACAAATATCCCGCTATTCCAAAAATAGTTCTTTGCCTTAATATATGATTTGGCCTTAGCAGCTGTGGGTTTTTCAACAAACTTTGCAACCTTATAAGCATCCGACCTGCCTTTTGAGATAAGCCTCTTACAAAATTTTCCTGCCTTTATATAGCCGTACCCTGTCGCGGGATAGGTTGGCTTAATGCCCAAAGTAATAATAGATTCCTTCATAGAGGCGAGCAGATATGAGAAGTTAAATATCTCTTTAAGGTTAGCGTTATCAATTATGTGATCTGCGGGCATAATACATATAACACCTTTAGGGTCTCTCTTCCTAACAAGGGAAGCGGCTAAGCAGACGCACGCGGCTGTATTTCTTGACACAGGTTCGGCAATAATATTTCTGCTTGAAAGACCTGGAATCTCTCTCTTTATATGCTTAAGGTGCTCCTTGTTCGTTACTACTATAATATTACTCAATCGTACGAGCTTACGGGCTCTTGCTAGTGTATCCTGTAGTAAAGATCGTTTACCATTTAGCTTCAATAAAAAC
>JBHPDT010000138.1:0-2715 GCA_042577545.1 Candidatus Omnitrophota bacterium
TTCTCCCGCCATATCAGACTCTTTATATCTTTGAGATCCTTATAGGCTACTTAGGCGGTTCGCCTTTATATTCAAGAGTAACCCCAGAGGTGCTCTCGAGAGGGCGCTGAATTATTTCCATAAATAAAATGTGGATAAGTAGCGCACCCTTAAGGGTGCGCTACAATTGTGGATAACTAAGAAAAATATATGAAAATACTGCTGATAATGCCGAAGGTGACAGGAAGATATGGGAGGCCATCGACTCCCCCTGTTGGCATGGCATATCTTATGTCTTATTTAAGAAGCAAAGGACATAAATCCGATGTATTGGATCTTCGTGTTGAGGCTAGTAATTTTGACTATATTCAGCTTATAAATGAATCTAAGCCTGATATTGTAGGAGTGAGTTTTACAAGCTGTAACTATAGAAAATCTTATGCTCTAATAGATCGGATTAAGAGGCAGACACGAATACCAGTGGTAATAGGGGGTCCACATACATCGGTGAAGAAAGATGAGATACTGAATGAGTGTAGCGCGGATTATGCGATATATGGCGAAGGTGAAGTAGCATTAGCAAACCTAGCGGACGGTAAGGATCTCAAAGATATAAAGAGTCTGATATGGCGGGAGAACGGTAAGCCTGTTGTAAATCCAAAAGAGGATTATATATTAGATTTAGATAGCATACCATTTCCGGAATATGAGGCATTTAAGATGGACAGGTATGCTAATAAAAGGATACCCCTTACAACCGCAAGAGGATGTCCACATATGTGTGTCTATTGCGCTGTGGATTGTGTAATAGGTAGACGATTTAGAAGCAGGTCACCGGAAAACGTAGTTAATGAGATAGAATCCTGGTATAAGAGAGGCTATGAGAATTTTGGGTTTAATGATAGCACCTTTACTGAAAATATGAAAAGGGCTGAGGGTATATGCGATCTTCTGATAGAACGCAATATTAAGATGAAATGGGATTTAAGAACAGGTATAAGGGTAGACAGGGTTAATAGAGTTCTGCTTGAGAAATTAAAGAGAGCAGGTTGTGACTTTATAGCCTTTGGTATAGAATCTGTCGATCCTCATGTATTGAAATTAATGCGCAAAGGAACAACACCAGAGCAAGCCAAAGGGGCGGTGTATTTAGCAAAGGATGTGGGGTTGGGCGTAGGTGGATTCTTTATGATAGGAAATCCAGGGGATTCGTACCAGGCTTTTAGGCGATCATACGTTTTTGCAAAAGAGTCTGTCTTTGATGAAGCGCGATTCTATAATGTTGAGCCATATCCTGGTACTGAGCTCTATGAATGGATTAAGGATAATGGACGCTTTATAGTGCCTCTTGAGAAAGCGTTAAATTCATATTCAAGATGGACAGAGACTCCTATCTTTGAAACAGATGAATTTCCGAGGAAGGATAGGATAAAGGCGTTTAATGAGGGAGAGATCCTTGTAGCTGAGAAGCTTTTAATTAAGGTGCTTGGTCAAAAGAAAGGCCAACTATTTGCAAGGTTGTGTAAGGCCAAGCTTATTCGAAGATTGATGTTGAACTTGGGGTTTAAGTTTTCATTTATAATATTTAAGGTTTTAGGAAAGAAGAGTAGTTAAGGAGGTATATATATGTCATCAGAGAGAGGTCTTATGGGTTTGCTGGAGAGAAACAGAAAGAAGCTTGGTGATGATCTGCCGACAGTTGCTATACGTAAGAACTGGTCTCCTGCGGGATTTAGCATACATAAGGTAACGCCTGATATTATAAAAGAGCATGCTTATGGTAAGACCATCGATGTTGGTTGTGGCGATATGCAGTATAAAGATATTATAAGAGCGAAGGTTGGGGAATATGATACGGTAGATAAGACTAAGAAGAAAGATGCGGTTAAATTCCAAGGGGATGCTCAAGACCTGCACTTTATAGCTGATGGGACTTATGATACTGTGATAAGTACGTCAGTGCTTGAGCATTTGCCTAACCCATTTAAAGCCATGTCTGAGATGTCTAGGATATTAAAGAAAGGTGGAACTCTGATTGTAACAGCACCGATGATCTGTCAGCTGCATGAGGAGCCTTATGATTTTTACAGGTTCACAAAGTATGGTTTTGAATTTATGCTAAAGGACTCTGGGTTTGAGGTCCAAAAGATTATACCTCAGGCTGGGATATTCTCATTCTTGGGCCACCAGTTTTCAATGCTCTTTGTATGTCTTTTCTGGGGGGTTCCGGTATTAAAATGGATCGTCTTTGGCATAAACTTTATTATTTGTGTAATACCTTGTTATGTTCTGGACAAGATCTTTGATCGGGGCAAGAAACTGGCCCTGGGATATACGTGCGTGGCGAAGAAGATATAGGATGAGTTTTTTGCGTGTTCGATGCTGAAAGTTTTTCCCGTACTTTTGCGCTTACGGCTCGTTCGTTTGGCGGAATTCCCACTCAGGGTATTCTAGGGTCAGTTCCGCCACTCACTCGCCATAAGCCCTAAAAGTACACTGTGAAAAACTTTCTGAGGCATCTCACATTGCAAAAAAACTCTTTAGCTAAAAGCATCTGACGCACCCTGAAGAAAAGTATGAGAAGATTTCAGAGATTGTGATAATATGAGTAATATGAAGAAAAATTTATTAATAGTTACAAGTACGTTTCCGCGATCAAAGGATGACGCGGTTTCAGCTAGATTTGTTTATGATCTCGCGAAGGCTATGACCCCATATTGCAATGTGAGCGTGTTG
>JBHPDT010000139.1:0-2642 GCA_042577545.1 Candidatus Omnitrophota bacterium
AGTTTAGATATTAGAATTTAGGATTTGTTGCCTTTCCTTTATGATAGCTTTATCGTGCCGTATATTTCCGCGCTAAGGTAAATATAAAAAGTCCCATCATAAACGCGCCTATAAACGATTCTGAACCAGCGAGCATCTGAAATAGCGGCACCGCCTTAGGCGTAAGGTCTCCATAACCCAATGTTGTAAATGTCACAATACTAAAATATATATAGTCCCATGAGGAAAAACTCTTATAAACCGTTGTTGGATTTAATACACCCAGCCCGGCATACGCTATTGCGTAGGAGGCGACAAATACTATAGAGGAGGCTATTACCCTATAGGGTTTCTCGCCATAACCGCAAAGAAGAGCCATAAGAAGCGACGGGAGATAAGCAAGCTTCTTTTCTTTAAAGAGATACCGCCTCTCAAGCTGTCGCTCTTTAAAGCAGGCCCAACTCGCGTCATCATACCTTCCATTAACGATAAAATACTGCTTAAGATTTCTATACGCCTCACTCGCGGCAAGTGGACCCTTCTCGCATATAGGCGTTCTTCCTAAAAAACTATGGCGTGTAAGCAGCTTCGCGCCATCAAGCTTTGCGTACCAGAGCTTAACTCCAGAGAGCTCTGTCTTCAAAAAATCCGCATTCTCGAGATTGGCCTCGGCAAGATATGAGTTGGTTAAAGACGCATACCATAATCTAGCGCCTGAGAGATCTGATTTTAAGAGATGGACCTCTTCAAAATCCACACTAGCTAAATTAGCTTTTCTTAAACTAGCGCCAGTAAGGTTTGCTCTCTTAAAGCTTGCTGCTGCTAAATCCGCGTAAGAGAGATCAGCCCCCGCAAGATCTACGTCTTCGGCATCAATATTCTGCCACTGCGCTTCTGGAAACTCGAGCCGCCTAAGATAAAAGTCCTTTATAGAGCCATGCTCATCAATATATTCAGTAAGCTTCTGCCTATAAGCATTCTTATCATCAATATGCTTAAAGCAATAATCAGAGAGGCTTAAGGCCCTGTCCTTACAATCCGCATATTTACATTTATTCATCATATAAACACTATTAGGCAGAGATAGATAAAGTAACTCACAACAAGCGCTACCCCCTCTCTCCTGCTAACCTTAAAACCTGTTCTTAATATCGGAACTAATACCGCGGTATATACTAAAAGAATCGGTATGCTTATAATAAGAACATCCGGATCTATACTAATAGGCCGTATCATACACACTATACCTATTATTCCCATTATATTAAATACATTACTGCCTATAATATTTCCAATGCTGATATCGCTCTCTCCCTTAAGTGAGGCAACTGATGAAGCAGCCAACTCAGGCAGAGACGTTCCTATTGCAACAACAGATAACCCTATTACAAGTTCACTTATCCCAAGGCCTCTCGCAAGAACTGTGGCAGACTCAACTATCAGGTGCGCCCCTATTAAGAGTCCTATTAAGCCTCCCCCAAGAAGGCTAAAAGCGACCGGTCTTGATATCTTCTTTTTGGATTCAGCTGTTCCTGAACCATCAACTTGGGATTTCGCGCTCTTGAGTGAGTATATTGTAAAGAATAAGAAGAGGCCAAAGAGAACCATGGCCTCATATCTCTCTATTGTAAGATCCGTACAGATAATAAAAAAGATCAGCGTTCCAAAAAAGAGCATCGGAAGTTGGCGCTTAAGCACCGAGGCATTTACACCTATCGGTCTTATTATAGCTGCCAAACCTAATATAAGCCCTATATTGCATATTGAACTTCCAACCAGGTTACCAACCGCAAGGTCCTGGCTCCTTCTTATGGTCGCTAGTATACTGACAAATAACTCAGGACATGAGGTTGCAAAGGCGGTAATGACAAGACCCACTACAAGAGGCTTTATGCCAAAGATATAAGCTGTCTTGGATGAACCCCTAATAAATAACTCACCACCGATATAGAGTGTAATTATTCCTATTATAAGAAGTATTGATTGAAAAAACATCGACTTTATTATATATGCAGGAAATTTGTGTGTCAAGCTTATTGAGAGGAGGGTGCGCCGAGCGCCCTGCCTGAGGACGCCCGACACTATATATGGGAGAGGGGAGCTTTTTGAAAGACTGTTAACGTATTACTTTAACTAAATTGAATATAGGCAGATAAAGTGATAGCGCTATAAACATAACAATTCCGCCTAAGAATATTGTTAAGATCGGTTCAAGCAAAACCGTGATCTTCTTCACCTTATAATCTATCTCCTGATCAAGCTGATCAGCAGCCCCGATTAACATAGTGTCGAGATTACCTGATTCCTCCCCTGTCGCTACCATCTGAGTAATAATAGATGGAAAGAGGCCCGAATCTTCAAGCGGCTGGTATAGGTTAGAACCTGCTATGATTCTGCGCTCAGCTTCTAAAATAGCGTCTCTTATAACTCTGTTACCGCATACGTCTTGGCTAACACGCAGGGCGTGATTTATTGGAACACCACCGCCTATAATAATGCCTAATGCCCTGACAAATCTTGAGATCGCGATCTTGTGTAAGAGCTGACCAAACAAAGGTATCCGCAGCTTCATGTAATCGATACGATATTCTCCTATATTCGTCTTTTTAAATTGCTTATAGACTATAAAGAGTACTATAAGCAATATCGGAAAGATCCACCAG
>JBHPDT010000140.1:0-2631 GCA_042577545.1 Candidatus Omnitrophota bacterium
CCTTTACAGCTTGCTACCAATGATGAAGGCGGACCATTCTCAGTAGGTAACTGGCTCACATATGCAGAGATACCTGATACAAAGACAAAAGAAGCAAAGATTAAGATCACAGACCATTCTAACTCAGATGTAACCGATACATCTAATACATTCTGGTGCTATCCTCTGATAACCGATGTAACTGTAACAGCTACACCTGATGATCAGCAGGGAGCTACTTATAAAGTATGGCGGGCTGGTGAGAGCGACCATGAAGTTAAATGGACTGAAAACAGTTCTGAGATAAGCGCGGTTGATATATATTACAGTACAACAGGTTCAGGTGGGTTGCCCGGAAATCCGCTTGAAACCAATAAACCATCAACAATAGATGGTGTAAACTCATACAGCTCGATTACCGTACCTACAACCATAAACAATAACACGATCATACGAGTAAGAGACTACGATTCTACATTAGGTGATCCTGAGCTGTTTGCCGGCAAGGTGTTTGATGATTCAGATCGATTCTATATCTTAGGAAAGATCGCGTTTGGCGCATCACCTTCATCAGGCGCTGACTGGTATGTTGGAGACACAAACAAGACCGTTACATGGAGTTCAGCTGGTGATGGAATGAGCCTTGAAGTACTAATCGATTATGGTTCAGGCTATGAATCTGTTACTACCCTTGCTCAAGGCGCGACCCCGTGGGATTTTGATGATCCAGGTACGCAGGATGAGGGAGTAGATGATGAGATTACAGAGACCTGTAAGATTATGCTTCGCGATTCTAATACAAGCACCTGGCGACAGCAATATACAGAATATGAGTCCCCGACATTTAATATTACAGGATTAATTGAGGATGTAGCCGCTGTTCCTGCCGCAGGCGATACCATGGTTGTTGCTGGAAAATCTGGTCCAAAGATAACATGGGAAAAGACAGGTTCCGCGATATCCCACGTTTTAATACAATATACATTAGATGGTGATACCTGGTATACATTGGATGATGGAGAAGCTCCGGCTGGGTATGTTCCAAATAACAAGCAGTATAACTGGACTACGCAAGCGACTGATATATCTGATATTTGTGAGATAGAGATTACAGATCCGGATAATAGCGCTTGTCAAGGAACATTGGATGGATTTATTATGGCATCAAAGGTAGAGGTTGATCTGCCTGATACCCTATCTTCATGGTCAGCAAATGAAAGCAATGATATAACCTGGACAAAATGGGGAGATTTTGATTATGTAAATATCTACTATTCATCTGATGGGGGAGAGAACTGGGATCCCATCGATGATACTGGTGTACAGCCCTCTAGTAATGTGGATGCAGACCACGGAACATATGAATGGTTCATAGATTCAAGCTATACGCTCTCTCCAAGCGCCAAGATTAAGGTCATAGATGCTGTGAATGAATCATTTGCCGCATTTGTTCCCTCCGATACATTTATCACAAAGGGCACTGTGAGTATTCTACTTCCAGATGGCGCAGATACCTATGTATGCGGTGAAGCCATTCAGGTAAGATGGGAGAGGTTTGGAAATATCGCGGCTGTTGATATTCACTATTCTACCAATGGTACAGCCTATACCCCTATAGCTGAACTGCAGAATGTGGCCTTTGAGGGCGAGGAGACCTGGCATGAGGAATATTGGACGCCGCCAGAGCTAGTCAGCACTACCTATTATATAAGGGTGCGCGATACTGCGAATCCAGCTATAAAAAATCCATCAGTGCCATTTGTTTTGCAGGGATCCATTGCTCTTACAGACCCTGACGCGCAAGCGCCGACAATAGAGATAGATACCCCGTATACAGTAAAGTGGAATGTAATTCATGGAAATATAGCTAATGTAAAGATATTGGGATCCCGTTCAGGAAACTTCACAGGGGCAGATGATACATTCTGGATCACCACTCTTACTAAAGCTGACAATGTGACAACCTTTGATGCCGCTAACTTTGGCACCTTTGGATATGTCTCTCAAGGTCAGTATGAGTGGTCTGCGGCAGAACAACAGCCTGTATCTATAATTACAAATGACACAACAGCGAAGGTAAGGATATTGGATGCTAATACAGATTATAGTGTTCAGAGTGACTCTTCTTCAGCAGGCTTCATGATCAGGGGCGATCTGGATATTACAACTCCATCATCAGACTGGCATGTAGGCGATTCAGATGATGCTGAAGTGGCGTGGACCGCTCATGGTAATATAGTCAATGTTGATATTGAGTTCAACAATGGAGGTACCTGGATAGATGTAACAGACCCAGCTACAGGCACACCTTCTGGCGCGGGTGATAAGTCATTCTCAGTAGGTAACTGGCTCACATACGCTGAGATACCTGATGTTAAGAGTAGTGAATGTAAGCTTCGTATAACAGATAGGGCAAACTCAAATGTAAGTATTGTTTCTAATACCTTCTGGGCATACCCAGATATATTAACAGCTGCTGTCTCTGAGACACCACAGATAGCTGATAAGAAGCCTATAGTATCATGGACATATTCACCGACAAGTGAGACAGAAGAGGTAGCTATATGGCTTGATCCTAATGGTGACGGTAACCTAGCTGATGGTACAGCTCTTGAGACAGGTGTTGATATAACCTCATCACCTCATGAGACA
>JBHPDT010000141.1:0-2630 GCA_042577545.1 Candidatus Omnitrophota bacterium
TTACCTGACGTTGATTTGCTAATAAGAACAAGCGGTGAGATGAGAATAAGTAATTTCCTTTTATGGCAGATCTCTTATGCTGAGATCGTGGTAACGAAAACTTTTTGGCCTGATTTTGATATCGATTCTCTTCATAAGTCTATAGAAGAGTATCAGGCTAGAAATAGACGTTTTGGAGCCAGATAATGTTAAAACATAGGACGCTAAGTGTAATTGTTTGGATATTACTAATATGGTTTTCTGTATTTATCGCGCCAGGCTGGTTATTTATTACAATCTCAGTTCTGCTCATCGGATTAGGGCTTTTTGAATTCTTTAATATGGTTTCAAAAAAAGGCATACCTGTATATAAGTATTTTGGCGTTATTATAGGATGTATCATACCCATATCGATGTATTTTGAGTTTAAGCCATCAGAGGGGTCGCAGTTTTTATTAATGACAGCCGTGTGTCTTGCGGTCTTTCTCCTGCAATTTGCAAGGCAGAAGACCGAGCACGCCTTAGTGGGCATATCTACTACCGTATTTGGAGTATTTTATATTAGCTGGTTACTATCTTTTATGGTTAAGCTCAGAGTGGCGCCACCTTATGGGTTGGATGGCAGGTTACTCGTTATATATATCCTACTCGTTACAAAATTAGGTGATGTGGCAGCGTATTTTTTTGGAACAGCCTTTGGTAAACATCAACTAATACCACATATAAGTCCAAAGAAATCTGTCGAGGGTACAATAGCTGGTTTCTTAACAAGTTTCTTTGTAGCGATAAGCTTCAAGTGGTTAATCGCGCCTGTTGGAATAGTCCATGTACTATGCTTGGGGTTGTTGCTTGGAATATTAAGTCAGATAGGCGATCTGTCCGAATCATTGATAAAGAGAGATTGTAAGGTAAAGGATTCGGGCTTCATATTTCCAGGCATGGGAGGCATGCTTGATTCAGCTGATAGCCTTCTCTTTACGACACCGATATTTTATTTCTATCTTAAGTTGTTAGGTTAAAGTTTATGAAGAACGTTCTTATACTAGGATCAACAGGATCGATCGGCAAGAGCGCTCTTAAGGTTATAGAGTCTATGCCTGAGAGGTTCAGAGTTGTGGGACTTTCGACCTTTTCAAATATAAAGCTCCTTGAAGAACAGATAAGAAAGTTCAAGCCCTCAATGGTTGGGGTGGTTGATCGTGGGAAGGCAAAGGATCTAAAAAAAAGGATTACCACAAAAGGATTAAGAGTATACCCATCTTCCGAAGGTCTTAATGTATTAGCCCAGAGCCCAAAGGTCGATATAGTTATAATGGCGATTTCAGGGGCAGGCGCAATAGATTCGCTTTTCGCCTCAATCAAGAAAAGGAAACATATCTGTCTCGCTAATAAAGAGTCGATAGTTATGGCAGGCGATATTATTATGAAGAAGGCAAAGGCCTATGGCGCTAAGATTATTCCTGTAGACAGTGAACATAGCGCTATATTTCAATGCATAGATTCAGCAAGAGGATCAGATATAAGTCGTATATTGTTGACCGGGAGTGGCGGCCCATTATTAAATATTCCTAAGAGCAAGTTTAAATCATTGACTGTCAAGAAGGTGCTAAATCACCCCAAATGGAAGATGGGTAGGAAGATTACGGTAGATTCAGCAACATTGATGAATAAAGGTTTGGAGATAATTGAGGCAAAACACCTCTTTGACATTGATATTGAGAAGATAGAGCTTCTAATACACCCTGAGGCTATAGTCCATTCTATGGTTGAGTTTATTGATGGAACCATTATGGCGCAGCTTGGTGTAACTGATATGATGTTACCTATACAGGCCGCTCTTACTTATCCTGAAAGAGTACGAGGGGTTGGGGCCATGTTAGATTTTTCTAAGATAAGTAAGATGAATTTTGTAAAACCTGATTTAAGTAAGTTTCCATGCCTCTCTTTGGCATTGGCGGCCATAAAACTTGGCGGAACATACCCAACTGTTTTAAATGCGGCGGATGAGATAGCGGTTAAGGCGTTTCTTGATAGAAAGATTCAATTTGTTATGATTCCAAAGGTGGTTGAGAAGATACTTACTAAACATCGCGCTATCGCGAAACCCTCGATAGATGATATATTGGATGCGGATACCTGGGCAAGGAAGGAGGCCCATAATCTATGTTGACATTCTTGGTTGTTGTAGTAGTATTCAGTATTGTTATTCTGGTTCATGAGTTTGGCCATTTTATTGCCGCTAGACATATAGGTGTTAGAGTTGAGAGGTTCTCCCTTGGTTTTGGAAAAGTCCTATTATCGAAGAAGATTGGTGATACGGAGTTTGCTCTCAGCGCTATACCATTTGGCGGGTATGTGAAGATGGCTGGAGAGGAACCTTCAGAGAGAAGTGATAAGCCATGGGAGTTTTTTGCAAAACCACCTGGTAAGCGTTTTTGGGTACTTGTCTCTGGCGCGTTTTTAAACTATCTCTTAGCTTTTATTATTTTTTGTTTCATAGTGCCAACTTCACGCGTAGGTATTGTGCTTGAGGATATGCCCGCGCATAAAGCTGGAATAAAGACAAAAGATAAGATAGTAGCTATAAATGGTAAAGAGACACCATACTGGTATGATGTCCTGGATATTGTTTCAAAATCTTCGGCGAATAT
>JBHPDT010000142.1:0-2585 GCA_042577545.1 Candidatus Omnitrophota bacterium
GGGTAGCGAGTTTGATCTTTCAAAAGGGATCGCGGCCGGACCCTTTGGCTGTCCTTATCGATATCCAGGTCCAATGGATTCAAAAGGCGATACCGGTGATCCGAATGCTCCAAAAAAAGGCGCGTGGGAACGTCCGATCTCAATATTTCGCTGCGGATTCAGTTATGTATGCCAGGCCCGAGGATGGCTGCCGGATCCCATAGGCGGCCTTGTATGGTTTGGGCCTGATGAGCCGATGAGTACCTGTTACGTTCCTTTTTACGTTGGCGTAAGGAGTATCGCAGAGCCGTATTACACATGCGACACAACAACCTTCAGTCAGAAAAGCGCATGGTGGGCCTTTAACTTTGTGGCCAATTGGGCAGCGCTTAAATATGATCATATAATCAAAGATATTCAGCAAAAGCAGAATGATATCGAGCTGTCTGAAATTGAAGGTATAAAGAAGATGGATAAGAAGGCCCTCAGCGTTTATAAGAAAGATCCCAAAAAAGCAAGGGATATGCTTACCGCATACTGTAAAAATCAGGCTAACCAGGTCGTAGAAGAGTGGTGGGATCTCGCGTGGAGACTTGTTGCGCGATATGACGACGGCTATATCAACGATCCTGGTAAGATGTCGCAGGAAGTCGGGTATCCCGAAGATTGGTACAAGATATCTAAATGGTCTGAGGGGCCCATATCTTATGAGGAACAAAAATCTACGCTGGGAGGAACCGGATATAAAGAGACTGTGCCAAATTTAAAGGAGTTGATTGAGAAAACCCCATCACTAAAAGAGCAAATTAATAAAACGCTAAAGACGCAACCCAAAGCCTCATATTGGAGCGGTAAGACCGCAGATGATCTTGTGGCATTTTTTGAGGAATGGCTTATTTACGATCCCCTGCCCGGTAATCCCGGAAAATACATTAGGCTCTTTGATACATTGGCTAATACTGATGCGGGCGATCTTCTTTTTAACAATAATGTTTTTAGTTCCTGGTTTATTGAATTTCTTGATTCTAGGGGTAACTATTTTGGGACTGAACGTTCCACTGTAAACATTGAGAAGTGGTTAGCAGACCCAGCAATTAAGATTCAAGATTATATTGTGCCAGACGGCGGATACAAGAGCTTTAATGACTTTTTTCTACGTAAGCTTAAGCCGGGCGCCAGGCCGCTGGACGGCAAGGATGACCCATCTATCATTGTTTCTCCATCCGATGGAACCATTAAGAGCATTTATGCCAAAGATTTGAATGGGAATTTTACAATTAAAAGGGATGTAATAAATATGCGGCAAGCTCTAAACAATAGCCTGTATGCGGATAGATTTATAGGGGGCGAAATGGCAGATATCCTTCTTTGGTTTACTGATTATCACCATTTTCACGCGCCTGTTTCAGGAAAAATTGTCGCACTCAACGAATATGCTGGTTCATATAATTATAATTTTGAAGAACCGAACTGGTATAAGGCGTTGGCTAAACATAAACGTCTTTGTTATATTATTGAGTCAGAGGAGTTCGGTTTAGTTGCCATGATACCGGTAGGTTTTTGGGGGGTAGGATCGATAATGACTGAGCGTCGTGTGGGTGATTATGTAAAAAAAGGAGATGAGCTTGGGCATTTTGCTTATGGCGGATCATCTATTTTATTGATATTTGAACCCGGCGCAATCAAGTTCTCTATACCAATAGGGGACGAGCCAATCCCTGTACAGGTTAAAAAACAGATCGGGGTATCGACTTCTAAATAAAAAAAGGGGGCAGCATGAAAAAGAAGATGTACAAGGTAAGATTTTTGCTGGTTGTGGCATTGCTGGCGGGCATGGTCCTGTGCGCTGGCGTTGTCTTTGCGCAGGAAAGGGCTCATAAGCCGATAACTAAGGCTCTTATTAAGCTCGTGGAGGAGGATCCGAAGATTGGTGACATGTTGGAAGAGTCCCTTGCAAAAGCCAAAAAGATCAATCCCGATATGGTTACGAATCCTGCCCAGAGTTTGTCAAAATATTATGATTTCATAGATGAAGCAGTGGAGCTTATTCCTAAGCAGGTGCTGGATAATCCAACTAGTCTCATACGCGAACAGATACTGCAGACTATCTGTTATTTCTATTTTCTTATAGATCAACCCTTGCCCGAGCTGGAGGGTAAAGAATTATATAAGAACGCTATCCAGTTTTATGGACCATTTTCCGTGTGGTTGCGCGATTATGTAAAGGCCTGGGGCGTGTTCCTTGATACCGAAGCATCATGGAGCGAAGAAGCCTATAGGGGGTTTTATAATGATCCGCGTTTTAATTTAAAGAAGAACTGGTACGAGCCCGCGTCTAATTGGAAGACTTTTAACCGTTTTTTTGCCAGATATTTAAGGTCGCCAGATATGCGGCCGATAGCTTTACCAGATGATTCATCAGTTGTTGTTTCCCCTGCTGATTCTGTTCCGCAGGGGGTTTGGCCGATCGATAAAGACTCCAAGATACAGGTGAAAGACGGGCTGAAGGTCAAGCTTGCGAAGTATTACAGCATAGAGGACCTGCTCGGAAAAGACAGTCAATATAAAGATGCATTTGCAAACGGCGTACTCACACACACGTTCCT
>JBHPDT010000143.1:0-2540 GCA_042577545.1 Candidatus Omnitrophota bacterium
AGAACCCGCCGGATCTCTTGCCCAGAGAGATGGTAAGTATTTTGAGAATGGCGAAAAGGGTCTGAAGCTTCCTGTCTATCCAACAAAGAGAGAGGGGTGGTGGGGTAATGCTGTCCATGGCCTCTGGTGGACAGGAGTCATAGGCTCAGCTGTCGCAATTCTTTCTTTTGCGTTCTTATCAATCGGTACAGTTGGGGTAGGAGCGTGGATATTTGGTACACTCTTTAATGTGTTTGTATTCTGGTTCTTTGCTACAAATACACGCAAGCTTCTTCCGTATCTGCGATTCTACGCTGACTTAGTTGGTGGATTGTTGACAATATATAAGAATAGAGATAATTATCATGGTCCTTTGACACCTGAGCAATTGAGGGAGAAGGAACATTTCTTTAAGATATATTTTAGATATGTTGGGTCGTTTGCCGCGCTGCTTGTAGGCATGGGCCTCTTCTATGGATTTACAGCTATACCATGGTTTGGCTGGATCCCGGCTATACTGATTCTTATCCTTACTATACGCGAATCTATAAGGGCCTTCTGGTATATCTTTATTGAGAGCGCTGCTACCTCAATAGAACGAAATCAGCGATTGAGTACTTTAAAATTATATGGATCAATAGGAAGGCCTGAGCTCGATCAGGTGCGTAATAACGCGTACCTACGTGATGTGTTTAAAGATGTGCTTCTTAAAGCAACCTTAAAGGAGTTCCATCTAGTATCAGCTGATGAACTAAGCGCTCTTGAAGATGCTATAGATGATCCTAATGTAAATCGATTACCTGATATAAGAGATCCTCAAGCCATGGAAGAGGTCCTAAGGTGGTTCAATAAGGTTGTTATGTTTGAGCCAGGCGAATTTGAGGATATCTTTGATAAGACAGATCTGGCTGCGCTTCCCCCAGCTATATTTAAAGGAACAGGTAAAAAGCGAGTTGTCCCTACTGTGGAGTTCCTGGATGCTGAGGATAAGGAGACTATGAAGAGTAAAGCTAAGATAACAGGACAGCTCCCAACCAGTCTTATAAGATCAGGGTTTCAGGTATTTAAGGAGACATTCTCGCATTCATGGCATATCTTCTTAGATGAGGATCTTCTTGGAACCCTACCATATAATACTAGAGATACTTGGTATACGGACCTGTAAGATTGAGGTGGCGATTTATAAAAGAGACCCTCATCTTTATTCTGCGCTCTCTTAACTTCTCAGAGTCATCCTCATCTGGCGGCGGTGGAGCAGGCCCTGCGCTAGGTGCCCTCTTTCTGCGCCCTAGTTTATTAAAATGGAGCCGTGATAGACCCCCTGTAACTGCCCATAAAGCTAAAGGCAGTATTGAAGTAGCAGCTACGATCGCGATAAAAACTACTGTAACCAGCGGCTTAATTACACCTCGCTCTTGATCATGCAGCAGGTTCCATCCTATGCCATTTACATAGTGTTTGCCATACAGTATCTCAAAATATTCGAGAAAATGACCGAGCCCGCGTCTTCTATACGCCCTTTGTGAATGTGGAGTATATCTGTCCTCTCTCTCAAATATCAGTTCGCCATTCTCAAAATACTTACCATCTCTCTGGGCAAGAGATCCGGCGGGTTCTTCTGTTCTTATAAATATATTCTTTCCAGGTATAAGCCTCTTAACACCATCCAATTGTTCACCGATTTTTTCGGGGAGCTTGGCTTGTTGGGCCTGCTCACCATCTACAAACTCCTCCCATTCATGCCAATACCCTTTTTTGGCAGTCTCATCCC
Organism: Candidatus Omnitrophota bacterium; assembly: GCA_042577545.1. GTDB lineage: Bacteria > Omnitrophota > Gorgyraeia > JABMRG01 > JABMRG01 > JBHPDT01. The sequence continues at coordinate 1,751 of JBHPDT010000143.1, forward strand.
ATATCCATAACTTACCCGGACTATCCTCAATACCGACTACTATATGATCCATATAAGGCCGCTCTAATCCATTACTAAGGCCTTTAAATTGCGTAGTAATGATTGTCCGCTCAGCTACACCGATCTCCTCGTCATAGTACGTTCTGATCTCATTACCCTTTAAGAAATTAGGTATGTGGTGTTCCCAGAAAGGTCGTCCATCAGGGTGGATAGCGATCGCCTTAATGCTGCGACGACTATTACGCTCCCGCTCATTCACCTTATATCTTATCTGTATCTTGCCGTCTTTACGTTTTTCAAAACGCATATCATCTACCCTGGCGATCCATCTTTCGCCTGAGTAGTAAGCTGCGTCATCATGGTTTGCCACATAATCATATGTAAGATTGCTATCAGCAATATCAAGATAGCGATGCTCATCAGTATATTTGAAAATAGCCACATAAGACGGGTCACCCAAAGGAAAACCTGTGCTATTATCTATCTTCAGGTAGCCGTTCTTCTTTAAAACAAGATTTCCATGGGCATTACGCAGCTCTGTAGCTACATCAGATAATATTATAGGCTTTATATGCGTCTCACCGCCCTTGTGGACATCTCTACGCAGCTGCTCGTAAAGCCTGGAATAATCACTGGTCTTATCGATCAGAATGTTATCACCATTGCATTCAAGAAGCCCTTGTAGAGTTGTATAGAGCACATTTCCATCGTCCATTATCTTTGTGGCATTGGAGTAGTTGGTAATGACCATATTTTCACCTACAACGCAGACCCTAAGGGTCTTATCAGC
>JBHPDT010000144.1:0-2535 GCA_042577545.1 Candidatus Omnitrophota bacterium
CCTCAAAGTCAAGGTAAATTCCATAGCTATCGATCAACTTTTTTCCATACTTAAAATTACCTCTGGACACCTCCTTTCTTCATGTTCTTTGTCCTGTAGCTAGGACCGTTTATCTTAATAATAGTTGAATAATGTATGATTCTGTCCAAAATAGCAGAAGCCAAGGTATTATCTGTAAATATATCACCCCAACATTCAAATGACTTATTAGTAGTAATAATTATTGAGCCTTTTTCGTATCTTTTAGAGATAATCTCAAAGAAGTCATCGGCGCTGTATCCTGGCAGCTTTTTAAAGCCTAACTCATCTAAGATCAGCAGATCTGGGGCTAAATAGAAGTTTATTCTTTGATAATAGGTATTATCAGCCTTGGCCGCATTTAAGGTGTGTAACATCTCAGAGACTGAACTGAACAGTACCTTAAAGCCCTTCATGAGAGCTTTAATGGCTATAGCAGTAGACAGATGGGTCTTTCCTGTGCCGGGGTTACCTATAAAGACCACATTCTGCCTTTCCCTAATAAAATTACAGGTTAGACAGTCATTTATTAGTTTCTTATCTATAGAAGGCTGAAAGCTAAAGTCAAAGTCCTCTATGGTTTTATGTGCTGGCAACTTTGCCTTAGCGTATCTTTTTTTATAACTATTGTCTGTACGGTTATTGTGTTCATCTTCCATAAGAAGCTCTAAGAACTCAACATGAGCTAAGGATTTTTCCTTGGCAAAGGATAACCTCTCCTCTAAACAATTATATATCCCTGATAATTTGAAGTTTCTTAACCTGCTTTTTAATGTGTTCATTGGTATTCTCCTTTAAGGTTAGCCTTTATCTCAACAGCTTAGAATCTTTGGTCCTTCATTGCCTTGTGGAGCCATAATCTGATCGCAAGCCATATTAAGCACTGATTTCTTTTAACCTGATACAAGCCTTATTCGTAGGTTCTTGCCAATTAGATTCTAAGGGAAGAAGATAGCTCGCGTTGTTACAGATATTTCTGATTACCTGGTATTGGTATACTCCAAAGGCAAGGGCTCTCTTGCAGGCTGAGTTAATAATCTCAGCAGGATAGCTCTTTAACAGAGAGAGTATACCCTGGATGCTCCTTGCCCAGGCCTTCGGATATGCTTGAATAATCGCAAAGAACATCTGTTCAGCATATGGACCTACTGTAGCCATCTTCACTTGGTATCTCTCTTGATACTCTGTCTCTGAGAACCTCTTATACTTAGGATAATGACTTTCATTGGTAGAGAAGTTACCCCTTCCTTGCTGCCTAGAGTGCATGGTTATCTCTTTGGCTTTGTAATATACTCTTAACAATGTCTTTGTCAGTTCAATATCTACTACCTTGCCTACATATTCAAAAGGTAGAGAGTAATAATTATAATCCACATAGATATGGCAATCATGGTATACCTTCCTGGATCCTGCCTGAGCCATCTTAAACTCATCTAAAGGTAAGGGTCTTAGTTTTTGTTTTTCTTCTGTTAGAAACACTTCTTTGGGGATCTTTCTTGTTGTTCCATGAACCCTTATATTGCAGGTATTCTCTTGCCAGTCCGCAAGCCGTTTGTCTAAATCATTGCCACCTTTAAAGGTTCTGCCAGCAAAGAAGTTGCCCTTTGCATAACCTATCCCTGATTCTACCTTTCCTTTGTCGTTAGGAGAGTATATGCGGCAGGGCAGGGGCTTGAACCCATAATGATCCGCAAAGTTCTTATAGAGCTTCTGATAGATAGGCTCATAGAAGTTGGCCTCTAATATGGCTGCCTTTAGATTGTCTATTCTTACATATTCTGGTATACCTCCAAAATAGTTAAAGGCGTTGATATGGCATTCTATGAAGGTTTCTACTCTCTGGTCATAAACCTTTTGGTAGTAGTCCAGCCTTGAATAGCTTAGCTTCATATTAAATACCCAGGTCTTTCTTTTTTTGCTAGCGTTATCAGTAGTTAAGCCAACATAGCCAAAGTCTACTTGTGCTTCCTGGCCAGGGGGTGTATGTATCCTGATAAAGATACTGTTTCTTTTTTTGATATTTCCCACATATCTTTTAACTGTTGGGTAGGCTGCGCTTACCCCTGCCTCGGTAAGTTTTTGGTGTATGCGCACAGCGCTTAAGCCTTCTTCCATCAATCTTACGATATTCTCCTTATGCGGGTCCAATATACAAGGATGTGGTTTTTTATCAGGCGCTTCTTTACCAGACCCTATATTCCTGATTACTTTCGCTATTGTCTTCCAGTCATGTCCAGTTGCCCTGGCTATCTGACTCTTATTTAAGCCCTTTTCCATAAGTGTTGCTATTGTAGTATACATGGCTACTCCCAGCATTTTTTTCACCTCCTAATGGCGTAGTATCGCATTAGGAGGCTTATTGTTCAATTGCTTTTACTCATCCTTGCTTCTTTATCCACATATTCACACTATTCACAAAGAAAGAAAAAGAAGCAAAAAGAAAGAAAGGCTACTACTATTCTTTCACTATGGAATAATCTTGATCGCTAGGTATGGAATTAATTATATCGTTGAGGT
>JBHPDT010000145.1:0-2527 GCA_042577545.1 Candidatus Omnitrophota bacterium
TTCATCACCACCTTTATACTACAAAGTTGTATGTAATAGGGGCTCTCTTTACTATGATTGTAGCCCTGGTGGATGAGTATACGCAAATGTTTACAGTGTATAGGACGTTCAGCTTTGCTGATATAGGCGCTGATTTTGCCGCGGGCCTACTGGGACAATTTTCAATTGCGTTAATCTTAAGGCCCGAACTTGATATATGGAGAGTAGGTTTAAGATACAAGCGAAAGATGCTTATAGCTCAAAACCGGTGGATAGATGAGAAGAAAAAGAGCTTGGAGTAGAGAATTTTAAAACTTTTTTTAAATTGACTTAAACACGGGCCTGTGATACAATTGCCTAAATCAAAAAAGGAGGAATTATGGAAGCATACTGTGTGAAGTGTAAATCAAAGAAAGAGATGAAGGATGGAAAGGAAGTTACCATGAAGAATGGCCGCAAGGCTATGAAGGGTACATGCCAGGATTGCGGTACAAGCCTATTCAGGATTCTAGGCAACAAATAAGCTTTACGAGGTGATAGAGACGGACTCAAAAGATAAAGCCCTACTTATTGGGAATGCCGCGATAGAAAACAAAGCGGATGATGTAGTCATATTAGGAGTGCAAAAAGCAGCATATTTTTGCGATTACTTTGTAATTTCTAGCGCAGGATCTTTTAAAAAGACCAGAGCTATAGCAGAACATATCCACGATTCATTGGCGAAGAATAAACTGAAGCCAAAGCACGTTGAAGGTAAGAGTGATGGGCAGTGGATATTGCTAGATTATGGAGATGTGGTTGCGCACATATTTTACGAAGAGGCGCGGCAGTTCTATGGTTTAGAGAGGCTCTGGGGCGATGCGGATCGAATAAGCATCGGGTCCTAATATAATGGCGTACACACAAGAGATCACACAGAGAGCTATGCGTGATCTCTTGTTTTTTTGGTTTGCATTTAAATTTGGAGATGTAATTGAATATAATAGATAACCTAACAGATATACTAAAGAGATCTCTTGAGTTATCCGCTAAGGAGCTAGAGGTCGAGAATCTTCCAGAGGTTATTATTGAGGTGCCTAAGGATAGAAGGCTTGCGGACCTGTCTACAAATGTAGCGATGCAGGTATGCAAACTTAATAAGGGCATGAAGCCGCTTGAAGTTGCCGGAATTATTCTTGATAAGATAAAGAGTGAGATCAAAGCTGATAAGATCGAGTCTTATTTTGAGAAGTTAGAGGTAAAGCCCCCTGGTTTTATAAATTTCTACTTATCCAATTATTCTTTGCAGAATATAATAACACAGATACAAACAAGCGGGCCCAAGTTTGGAATGCAAAAACCGAAATCAGATAAGAAGGTCTTAATAGAGTTTGTGAGCGCTAATCCGACAGGGCCTTTAAGCGTAGCTCACGGCAGGCAAGCGGCGGTTGGAGATGCCCTTGCTAATATACTGGAATTTGTGGGATATAGTGTTAAAAGAGAGTACTACCTGAATGATGAGGGAAATCAGATATTGCTTTTAGGTAAATCTATTCATGCGCGTTACTGCGAACTCTTAGGTGAGACAACCCCATTTCCAGAACAAGGCTACAGAGGCCGGTATATATATGATATAGCAAAGGAGATCGTTGAAAAGAGAGGCACCTCCCATACTGGCTGGGATAGTAATACTGAAAAACTCTTTTGCAGCTATGGTGTGGAATCGATCTTGTCTATAATAAAGAAGGACCTGGATGATTTTGGTGTTCACTTTGATAACTACTTTTCACAGGCTGCCTTAACAAAATCAGGCAATATAGAGAAGGCCGTATCAGCCCTTAAGGATAAAGGCTATATCTATGAAAAGGATAATGCGGTATGGTTTGAATCTATAAAGTTTGGCGATGATAAGGACAGGGTCATCAAAAAAAGCGATGGCTCTTATACGTATGTGACTCCTGATATTGCCTACCATGAGGATAAATTTAAAAGAGGATTTAACTGGCTCATAGATCTATGGGGCCCTGACCACCATGGATATATCTCTCGCATAAAGTCCGCTAGTTTGGCATTTGGTAGAGACGCAGAGGCGCTCTCTCTCTTAATAGTTCAGCTTGCCACATTATCAAGGGCTGGCAAACCTGTTAGAATGTCAACGCGTGAAGGCGAATTTATCACATTAAGGGAGGTCATCGATGAGGTGGGCAAGGATGTAGCGCGTTTCTTCTTCCTGGTGCGCAGGAAGGATAGCCATCTTGACTTTGACCTAGAGCTTGCTAAAAAAGAGTCTATGGATAATCCTATTTATTATATTCAGTACGCCCATGCGCGCATATGCGGTATCTTAGAATATAAACGCAGCCAAAAGATAGAAGTAAAGAAGGCAGATAACTTAAGTTTAATTAATACTGAAGAAGAGCTGAATATACTTAGAATATTAAGAGAGTTTCCAGATGTTATAAACTGGTCAGCTCAGAATTTAGAACCGCATAGAGTCATAACTTATCTTATGGAATTGGCTGGTAGCTTCCATCATTTTTACAATAAACATCGAGTTGTAGGTGATGAT
>JBHPDT010000146.1:0-2494 GCA_042577545.1 Candidatus Omnitrophota bacterium
ATTGCAAGCAACGAAGTATTTGCTGATGCGTATGGCAAGGAGCTGCAATCTGAATATGCTGAATATACTGAAGAACTATATCCTGACGAACCGTATATATATTTAAAAGATAGTGTAGAGATTAATCTCAATAGGGATGGTTCATATGAATTCAATAAGTGGTCAAGATATAAAGTTCTTAAGGAGAGGGCAAAGGACCTGCTAGGAGAGCAGACTATTTATTATAACTCAGCTTTTGAGAAAATAAAAAAAATAGAAGCAAAGACTATACTTCCTGATGGTACGGTAGAGAAAGCAAAGCAGATACAAGATTTTTCAACATATGCAGGATTGCCAGTGTATTCGAGCAGCAGGGTAAAAGTTATAACAATGCCTTCAGTAGTAGAAGATTCTATTATTGATGTAAAAAGTACAGTTAAAGGAAGGAAGATATTTAAGGGGCACTTCTGGGAAGCGTGGGGATTTCAGAATTATGTGCACGTAGCGCTAAGTGACTTTAAAATTACATTCCCATCTGAGATGAAACTATTTATAGAGGAGTTTAAGATTGATAGTAAACCTGAGATTACAGAGTCAAAGGATGGAAAGTACACCACATATTATTGGAGCAAGGAAGATATGCCTGCTATTGAGCCTGAGGACTACAGACCAAGTATAAGTTTCATTGCGCCACAGGTTAATATATCTACTATAAGATCATGGGAAGATCTAGGGAGCTTAATCAACGGCCTGTTTAAAGGCAAGAACTCTTATAATGGAAAGATGAAAAAGATAGTTCATAAACTAATAGAGGACAAGGAAACAGACATTGCTAAGCTTGAAGCGATCTTAAAGTATATGCAGGATAACTTTAGGTATGTATCTATAAGTTTTGGCGCAGGCTCAATGGAACCCCACAAAGCCACAGAGACCTTTAGCAACAAGTATGGAGACTGCAAAGATCAATCTGTTCTTTTATCATCGCTGCTAAGTATAGCTGGGATAGAATCTACTTACGCTGTTGTCCACTATGACGATTACTCACCGCTCTACGAAGCACCTTTTCCGTCGATATTTCATCACGTTATTTTAAAAGTACACCTTAAAGATCAAAGCCTTTATGTAGATCCTCTTATAGCTAATCTTGCTCCTGAGGACATGTATGTTAGCCTAGATTCAACTAATATGCTTTTATTTGATGATGAAAGAGCATGGTTTGAGAGAACTAAAGGTCCACACCCCTCTGATTATAATAGAAACGCGAATATAAAGATTGTGTTAGAAGATGATGGCTCAGCCGAAGGAAGTATAGAGACAATTTACTCCAGGGCAGTATCAGTGGTTATGAGGAAAACATTCAAGGGTATTACAGAAAAGGAGAAAAAGGAACTGTTTGAAATTTTTATAGCCACCCTAGGCTCTGGGGGGGAAGTAACAAATTTTACATTTGCAGATCCAAATGACTACAGAAAGAATTTTTCTTTCAAAATTGAGTTCAAACTGCCTGATTTTGCCACCATTGCAGGCAACCTGATGATAATAAACCAGCGTGGAGTGAATTCGAATAAGACATTATTTGCTAAGGAGGAAAGACTATATCCCATCTTGTCTCATTATATTTCTGTTGATGAAGGGACTGCAGAGTATACACTTCCTGAAAATTATGCTATAGAGTATCTACCAGAAAGTTTTTCATCCGAATGCGGTTTATCAGAAGTTAAAGTTAGCTATAAGAATGAAGGCAACAAGATATTGATAACTCATTCTTCAGTTATTAACAAAATCGAGCTTCCCAAAACCTCTTATGAAAAAGTAAGATCTATGTTTAATGAGTTAAGAAAGAAAACAAAAGAGCGGTTAATATTTAAAAAACAATCTACTCCAAAGTAGTTACAAAGAATACCAGAAAGGCTGGATAGAAGACAAAGAAGCACTACAGAGAGCTAAGAATATACCTAAGCCCCGAACCACTCACTTCCCTGTATCAGTCACTTCGTTCCGGTACAGGGCAAGCGTTCGGGTGCGGGGCAAGGAGGAATGATGGAGAAGAAAAGGTCTATCGGAGTTACAGTTCTTAGTTTTTATCTTTTGCTATGCGCAATACCGGCTTTGTTTGCTGCATTCATAGGAGGGATTTCGGGGTCTCATGCTCAGGGTGTGGTAGAAGTAGCGCTTGATAGAATTATGCGCATTTTATTTATATCAAGTCCAGTTCTATTTGTTATGGCAGGGATAGGCCTATCCAAGTTAAAAAACTGGGCTCGTTTAATGACCATGTTTCTTTCTCCGATACTGTCTTTTATAGCTATTGGTATGTCAGGTATTTTTTTAGATGTTATAATGCCACCAAAGATAGTATCTTTAATGATTCCCGTAGGAACGGTTATTATGTCTATTGGCATTATCTTTTACCTTACACGCCCCAATGTGAAGCAACAATTTATGTCGCAAGGTCAGCAAGGCTGACAGAAGGAGTACTTTAAACTAGGAGGATAAGGATGAAGAGAGTATTATT
>JBHPDT010000147.1:0-2342 GCA_042577545.1 Candidatus Omnitrophota bacterium
CCTTAACATAATCATAACCCTTTATAAATTCGCTAAAATCTATTTTCTTAAACATCAGAGACATCTGGGAATTGTATAAGGAGCAGATCCAGCTTACGGGTTCACGCACTGTGAGGATAACTTTAGCGCTTGGGTTAAACTCTCTTATGCGTTCTATAGAAAGCTTATTATATTGAAAATATAGCGGGCTAATGTCAAAACCGACTTGGCCAGGCATCATCTTTTCATAAAGGCTACCATACCAATTGAACCCTCTATCATAATTTAAGCTAAAAAAATCCGTCTCCTTCATTATCGTGACAAAGATCGACGGATGTCTCTGCATGTTATAATACAGGAAAGTAGTCCCGGTTCTGGGCATGCCAGCGATTATACAAATTTTATCTTTATTCATTATTAGAGATCCTTCGTCACAAAGTTTACCATGAACCCAAAGTGGTTCATGGCTCCTCAGGAGGAGGGGTAGATATCGCAAAAAACCGATCAACCCCTCACTTAAGGACTATGATCCTGTTATTTAAACCCATGGCCTTTATCTCATCAACAATATCATTACTGTGCATAACTGAGCTGATAGCTATAGACCCTTTATGACCAAGGAGCTTATCCGGAGAAAAGACTGCATAGTTATTCAATCTCTTGCCCTGCTTCTTTATGTCTTTGTCTATAAATCCTGCAATATTGCATCTACCTAAATCAGAGTTGGCAAGCAATTTAAAAGAATGGTTTCCCGCTCCCCAGATCATAATACTCTCCCCCGACTCCGCTACCTCTGATATCTTTTTGAATATCGGATCACTCTTAGACTTTTCTATATAATCCACCAAGGAATCACGTAATGTAAAATCTGGCGCTATCTCCTGGTCTTTATTATCAAGGCCTGATTTTTCATAGATACCGAATATTGCGGGATATCTATCAGTAGTTGATGACTCTATAGATTTTTTTCCTGACACAATAGTGTTAAGATTAAATTTCTTCAACAGGTTGGTTAATGAATTCTTATCGAAATGATTGATATGTTCATTTTCGAAAAAATAGAAAGGCGCCTTATAGTAATTTATATATTCCGCCGCATCCGGAACCTCCAGATACAATAACCCGTTCTTTTTAAGCTTTGACAGCGCCCTTTCCAATGAACCATTTATATCAAAAACATGCTCAAGTATGTGCGAGAATACAATACAATCATGGTCTGAGGAAATCGTGTGACTCATAAAAAGATCTGAAAATAGACTTGCTTGATACGCGTTAAACCCGAGCTGCTTGGTGTTAGCAGCGCAAACTGGTGAAGGATCTAGACCTGATAGATTAAAATACCCTCTGTTTTTAAGAATGGTCAGTAAACCGCCGTTTGCGCAACCTATATCTAATATTTTCGCTTTCCTATCAGATAAAATATTCGACAGATCACTGGCAATCCTTTCATAACGCTTAATATCCCATGGACAGCTGCCGCCTATTGAAACCTCTTTACTCTCATAGATTGAGTTTGTCTCGTAATATTTCTCATAGTCCTTTTGGTTAGCGTCTGCATCAGCAAAAACAAAGCCACATTCTTTACAACAAATAAGATCGTAAGAACGTGGCAGTGTATAATCTTGCGGCATCTCAAACCGCTGACTATGTATTATCTGACCATATTCACAAGAACAAACAGCGCATTTTCTGTATAGTTTCTTATTATTGTCGCTTAACATTAATATGCTATATTAAAACTAAGAGCCATCATCATCAAAATTAATTCTCTCCTTTTCAATCACCAGCGGGCGATGAAGAACTTGTGTATAAGTCGCCCCGACATACTCACCAATAATACCTATAAATAATAACTGCACGGAAAAGAAGAAGAATATGCCGATAACCAATGGCGCCATGCCTATTGGAAATGCCATCCATAGTACCAATTTCAGCACTAAATAAATCAGCGCCACAACAATGCTAAACGCCGATAGAACAAATCCTATAAAAGTAGCCAGCCTTAATGGCACCTTTGACGTATTCATGATTCCAAGCATGGCGACATCATAGAGTTTATAAAAATCACTACTTGTTTTGCCCTTATGTCTTCTCAAGAGTTTATACTCAATTGTCTTTGCTTCATAACCTATCTCAGATATAAGGCCCCTAAAATACGGGTATGAATCGTTCATCTTCTTTAGATTATCAACGATCAGCCTATCGTATAATCCAAAACCCGTGAAATCCTTATACTGATTTATCTCAGATATACGATTAATAAAATTATAGAAGGATTTCCTTATATTTCGCATCAGGAAGAATTCTTCACTGCTGGACTTTATGCCCACAACAACCTTATAGCCTTCTTCCCAGTATCTGAT
>JBHPDT010000148.1:0-2304 GCA_042577545.1 Candidatus Omnitrophota bacterium
TCATGCGGTAACTGTCGATATTTAACTCTAAAATAACACTATGATGCACAATTCGGTCTACTGCAGCTGCTGTCATCATAGGATCTTTAAATATTTTCTCCCACTTTGAAAAAGGTAGATTTGAAGTAATCATAACGCTGCCTTGCTCGTATCGCTCAGCTAGAAGCGTAAAGAGTACTTCCATTTCCTCTTTTTCCTGCTGTACATAACCTATATCATCAATAATTATAGCCTCATATCTGCTTAGTTTCTTAAGAAGGCGCGGTAAGCGCAGATCTTTCTTGGCTAAAAGAAGCTCCTGCAAGAGAAGGGCACAGCTGCTGAAGTATATCCGCCTATCCTGCTTAATGAGTTCCTGGGCTAGGGCGCATATGAGGTGTGTTTTACCGCTGCCTGGGTTGCCAAAGATAAGTACGTTTTCATTACGGCTCATAAAGTCACCATCTAAAAGGGTTTTTACTTGCTGGGATACCTGCTTAGGCAGGCGATTCATTTCAAATGTGCTTAGGTTTTTCTCAGGAGGTAGACGCGAGTCTTTTAATCTGCGCTCTACGCGGCGTATACGCCTCGTTTCGCATTCGGTCTCAAGTACGCTAAGTAGATACTCTTCATAGCTTAATGATTCTGATTGAGCTTTTTCTGCTAGTTCGGGACATTGTTTACGAATAACAGTCAAACATAATTCGCTCAGGCAGTGGTTTAATCGCTCTTGTTTTATCTTATTCATAATGAGACCACCTCCTGAAGAAGGCTATCATATGACCGGAGATCATTGTTATCTATGGAAATATCCGTAATTAAAGGCAGTTTGAAGGCTTCATCTATCTTGTTTTTAACATTAAGGGCTATCAGATCTTTATTATGCTCAAGCAGGTACTTAATAGAGCTCTCAGTTACTGCTTGGCCTTCTTTGGCGGCATAGTATAGGATCTTTACATACTCACGGTTAGCTTGTAAGGGCATATGTGATCGCAGCCAATCATAGGTCATTCTAAACCAGCTTGAAGGGTAGAGATCTTGTTTATAGCGGTAACTTTCAAATGCCCCTGGTTTGCGTACTAACCAGTCAATTATATGCCGGTAATCTATTCTGTGCTTACGGCTGCCGCGCTGGCGTAAAAAACTATCAACTATTCTTTGTCTATACCATATCTCAACATGGTCAACATGTATTCGCGCGTGTACATTTTCGCCGATTAAACGGCTGTGTACCGAATATATATTGTTTTGTACGCGCACAGTGCTTGCTGTGCTGACTCTGATATTGTTTATATCTTTGTAATCATTGAGACGCATAGCCGGCAATGGTCTAAGTGTGCTTAAATCTTCCTTAAAGCGTTGGCCGCGTCCTATGTTAAGCTGTCTGGCGATACCCTGTAAGAATTTCTTATAGTCAGTTACATCATTAAAATCCTTACTTCCCCTAAGCATTAATGCCTGATCTACCGCCCTCTTAAAATGGCGGTGGGATGTTTCCACATCGCCATTCTCATTAGCTCTGCGGGCATTAGTTCTTTCTGGTGTTATCCCATAATGATTTAACAGCGCCTGATAATTACGATTAAACTTTTCAGGGTGGCAGTCTTTGTTTACTGCCGCGCTCATGCGGTCTGTCCTGTGCCGTTTTGGTGTTCCACCAAGTTCCCATAAGGCGTTCTGCAGCCCCGCGCTTAAGCTCTCAAGGCTTTCAGAGTAGCATATGGTAAAGGTTTCCCAGTTGGAATAGGTCAACACAAAATGATACAAGAGGTGATTAAATTGCTTACCCTGTATTGCTATGCCTAGATTATCCATGTAAGTAAAATCCGAGGCGCTTAAATTGCCCGGATAATGCACTTGTGGGAAGTATACTTCTTTGGCTGGACCAGATGTTGCCCGCCAATACCTGATCTTGCGCTGAAGTGTACGCAATTGCCCATCCTGATACCGGCCGGGATGCGTACCCTTCAAATAATTGAATATTGTCTTTGCCTCAAGGCCCGGATTGAGTTCAAGCATATCAAGCATTTGTGGCCAATCTTTAATAAATGGATCTTTCCTGGTCTTCCAGCTGTGCTTGCATTTAAGCTGGCTAGGTAACTTATTGGCTTTGATATACTTATAAGCTGTGCGTTCTGTCATGTCAGCCTTATCAGCTGCCTGATATTTATGTATACCTTTATTTTTAAACATAAACAATCTCCTTACCTGTTGATCTGTTACCATTTACGCCTCCTTTGATTAGACGTAAACAGTTTACAGCACTTAACAATTAATCGGAAATTATAATTGTCGTCAACCGGTAATTATAATTGTCGCATAACA
>JBHPDT010000149.1:0-2267 GCA_042577545.1 Candidatus Omnitrophota bacterium
GACAAAAAGTTTGATAAGGCAGAGGTTCTGAGGCAGTTTAAGGATGCTAAGACCAAAGGGCCAGATTATTTAACAGAAAATACGCCCGATGCTTTATATTCAGACCGTAAGAACTTTACGAGGTATATAAAAAGATGTAATGTATAGGGACCACTAATAGTTTTGTTGTCGGCCCCCGTATATATGGCTTTATGTATTATAATTATGCCAGGTTATTAAGTTAGCCTGGCATTTTTTATTTTACAGGCTTAGTAGATAGGAGGTTGTAAATGGCAAGAAAAAGAATGATTAACCCTGAGTTCTGGAACGACCCTAAGATAATCCGAATAGAGCCAATCCAAAGACTTCTCTTTATAGGTCTCGTGTCTAACGCGAACGATTACGGCAAGTTGCGAGGAGATCCGAGAATAGTCAAATCAAAAGTCTTTCCTACAGATGATTCTATTACCAACGATATAGTAGAGAAAGGGCTTAGCTGTCTAAAAGAGCAAAATCTCATAGATTGGTATGAGCACGACAGCGAACAGTATATATATCTAAAAGGATGGCATAAGAACCAAAGGCTTGAGCATCCTGCAAAAGATGTATACCCTGATCCACCAAATAAGACAAACCTCACGAAAGACTCGGGAAACCCTCCTGAAGATATATCTCATAAGTCAAGTCAAGCTAAGTCAATAGAAGATAAGCTAAATCAGTCTAATCTAAGTCAAATCAGTTCAAGTAAGGTTAAAAGAAGTCAAGCTAAGTCAAGCAGTGATGACAATGACTTTTTAGAACAACTTTGTTTGACAGGATTGACTGAAGCCTTAGATGCTATTAAAGGACTTAGATATGATCAAAAACAGATATTAGCTTTAGCGTTATGTGATGGTAAAAAAGCACGTGGTAGATGCAGAGATAATGATTCTGAGTGTGAAGCAGATGTGGCAAGCATTGCCAATAAGGTTAAAAAGGCAATAGACCAAGGTGCAGATATAAAGAATATGTATGCTTATACAAAAAAAGCTATTGATAACTATTTAAGCTGTAGTTAGGGAGGAGGTAATAAAGATGGTAAGAAAAGGTAAAGGCTGGATTACTAACTATATCAAAGATAAGGGGTGTGGCTTTGTCTTTGATAAACAGCTGAGGACAAGCCACTTTGTGCATTTCACAGATATTCACACCGATAACCCAATAATGGTAAATGATGAAGTGGAGTTTGATGTTGTCAAAACTACTAAAGGCACTAAGGCAGTTAACGTAAGGAAGGTTTTATGAGCAGGTCTGTGAAACGAAACCGTGAATATATGAGAAGATATAGAGATTGGAAACGATTGTGTAGTAGGTCTACAGAAGGTTCTACAAGCACTTACAGTGATAGCCAGGTGTTACAGCACAGTACAGGACCTATCAACACCGTAACACGTGGAAATGCCTATAAAAGCCCTGACTTAGCATTGGTTGTGTATCTTGTCAATGATTCAGAACGGGCAAGGCAGGTCTTAGAAAGGCTAAGATATAGAAAGCTATAGTTTATTATGGAAAAGAGGTTTATTAGTGTAAAGGAGTTGTCTGAGTGCTTAGGGCTTAGCGTTAAGACTATTCGTTCCTGGGTATTTAAGAGAAACATACCTTATCATAAGCTAGGAGGAGCTGTGCGATTTGACTTGCGTGAGCTTGATAAATGGTTTGCTGATCAACGTATTGAAAATATCACTTGACATATATCGTATTATATCGTAATGTATCTCTATGGATTTAATAAAGAAGTTGGAAGAATATAGGTTGGAACACAAGATAAGCCAAGAGGAACTGGCTGAGATGCTTGGTGTACACTTTATTACTGTCAACAGATGGTTTAACGGACGCCAAAAGCCTAATAAGATGCAAGAATGGCACATAAAAAAAATGCTAAAGGACAGTAAGCAATGAGAGAAGAACTTATAGTGAATATAGTAGCAGGAACTCTTAGTGGTGGATTGGCAGGTTTCTTGTCAGGATTAGCAGTTGGCCATTTTACAAGAAAAGCAGACAGGAAAGAGCTTCAGAGGATTAGCTTGCATATGGTAAAGATAAAACTGGAAGAATATAAAAAGAAGATTGAAGCTATAGGTATTGATAGGCTGTCTGATAGACCATTCAATGATGATCTTACTCAGGAAACAATAAGGGAAGCCCAAGATTTGCTAATAGATATTAAAAAAGATCTCATTCATTGCCCTAAAGATACCCAGAAAGGCGTATTAGATTTTAAGGAGTTGTGTAAAAAGAAAGACCAAAAC
>JBHPDT010000150.1:0-2214 GCA_042577545.1 Candidatus Omnitrophota bacterium
ACTAAGTGGGGTAAAAAAATAGCCCCTTCCCCTTACCTAGCAAGTATGCCCTATACTTATATAGAAGTCAAGTTTTTGGTGTGTTTTTTTAAAAAAATTATACAGTAATTCATTATAACATAACATGTTTATATAGCAGATGTTATGTTATTATTAGGGACAGATACTATTTTATAAAGCCACTGCACCACTGCAAATATAAGAGAAAATAGTATCTGAAAAAGGGGACAGCGCCCTTTTTGCTACTTTTTGGTGTCAGCTGGACGTAAAAAGGGCGCTGTCCCCTTTTTCTCGTCCCCTTTTTCTCTTTTTCTCACACATAGCAGGTGTTATGTTAAAATAAATTACTCTTTTTGAGGGTTTTCTCTGATAGCTTGCTTGAGGCTGGCGAGGTACTCCTTGATCTTCTTTTCGTGACCTATCTCTGTGGGAGAGTAGTACTTACGTCTCTTTGGCATATACTCCTGATCTACGTAATGGTCTTTGTAGGAGTGGGCGTACTTATATCCAGAGCCATGACCAAGGCGCTTTGCGCCCTGATAGCTCTTATCTTTCAGGTGATTAGGCACCTCAAATGTTCTGCCATTCTTGACATCATCCATGGCATTTTCAATACCCATATATGACGCGTTGGACTTTGGGGCTGTGGCTATATATACGGTCGCTTGCGCTAAAGGTATTCTAGCCTCAGGCATGCCCACAAACTCTGATACCTGCATAGCCGCGTTTGCTAAAATAAGGGCTTGCGGGTCTGCATTGCCTACATCTTCCGCAGCGCATATTACTATGCGCCTTGCGACAAACCTTGGGTCTTCTCCAGCATATAACATCTTTGCCAACCAATATAACGCCGCATCTGGATCTGAACCTCGCATAGATTTAATAAAAGCGGATATCGTATCATAGTGTCCGTCTTCGTCTTTATCGTAAGTAACCGCTTTCTTTTGAATAGACTCCTGAGCCACTGAAAGGGTATATTCTATAAAACCATTCTTTTGAGGCGGGGTAGTTAATACGCCGATCTCTAAGGCATTTAACGCTCGGCGTCCGTCGCCATCGGAGATCTTCGCCAGAAATTTAAGAGCCTTATCATCTAAATGAATCTTCTCCTTGCCAAAACCTCGCTCCTTGTCCTTCAGGGTATTTAGAATAATTGCTTCTATATCAATCTCCTCCAGGGGCTTTAGCTCAAAAACTAACGATCGAGAAAGCAAAGCTGATACAATATAAAAGAACGGGTTATGTGTTGTAGCGCCTATGAGAGTAATCTCTCCCCTCTCCACATATGGCATAAGTATATCCTGCTGCGCCTTATTAAAACGGTGTATCTCGTCGATAAATAGTATAGTCTTTTTACCGACATTCGCCTGCCTTTTTTGCGCTGCCTCTAAGAGCTTTCTTACTTCCGCGACATTTGAGGCAACGGCGTTTATCTCATCAAAATGCGATTTTGTGATATTGCTGATAATATAGGCAAGGCAGTTTTTACCTGAACCGCTGGGACCATATAAGATCAATGAGTGTATTCTGTCTGCAGCAATAGCGCGGTTTAAGAGCTTGTCCGGTCCCACTATATGCTTTTGCCCTATAAATTCGTCGAGAGATTGCGGTCGCATTCGCGCCGCTAATGGTAGGTTGTTTGAGATGGCTGTCTGGCTGGTTTCGAATAGATCCATTGTAACGCCTTGTTCAGGTGTTTTCGGTTTATGGTTAGCGGTTATCGGTTTTCGCCTACGTGCTACCGAAAACCGTACACCGTACACCGATAACCGAATAAAAACGCCCCGCAGGTGGCGGGCAGTGTGATTGACTTTGAACCCTTATTAATAAGTGGGCGCCCTATTGCAAGCTTCGGGTTTCTCTTTGTTTAAAGAGCGTGCCACTCCACCCGCAAAATCAGACTCCCTAAATAAAGGTGTTGGCTCAAAGTTTCCTCAGACGCCACGCACACAGCAGGGTCAACTAAAATATAACATATAAGAGATGAAAAATCAAGGGTTACCTAAGGATTGCCTCAAAAGTTTCAGTAAACTTCTTGCGGATAGATGCGTCTATCGCGTCGATCTCCTCATCTGTAAGCGTTCTGTCTTTTGAGCGATAAACTATTCTTATCACAAGCCCCCGCTGATCCTCTCTTATCTGATCTCCGGAGTATTCGCTTAAGAGTTCGATAGATTCAATAAGCGAACTGCCTGTTTTTTTAGCCAAGGAGAC
>JBHPDT010000151.1:0-2172 GCA_042577545.1 Candidatus Omnitrophota bacterium
TGACAACATAAAAATGAAAAAAATATCTAAATATATCAGTCTGATGGTGGCGGTTACGTTTGCGTTGTCTGGTGTTGCTGATTGCGCTCAATGGTCTGGTCTACGTCCGACCTCAACACAAAATGGTGGCCCTGAGCGTGAGCCGGAAATAAGAGAGCAGAGGCTGGTACCCAGTATAGCAGGGCTGTTAAGCATGTGGGCTTCATATGGTCGTAGGGATCCTGTTAGGTTCAGAGTTGAGAATAATATTGAGGGCGCGATTATAGCAGTTCTCAGAAGGCTTGAGCGCGGTGATAAATCCGCTGCTGCAGAGCTTACCATGCTTCTTCAAAATATGCAGAACTATTATGATTTAATGAGAATCGTATTTAGCCGGATATATAATCATGGGGATAATGCGAATTTTTTTGAATTCTACAATATATATATCACGGCAAGCTCAAGTTTACGTGAGAGGCATCCGGAAGAGATTACACCTGCTATTATTAGGTTTTTGTTGAATGTAAATTTTTTGGCAAACAGAGGCTTTAGAAGTGCCCGAAGTTCTTTAGAGTCTCTTAAAACGCATGAGGATTCATTTATTCAATCTGCTGCTAAAGAGACACTATCTAGAGTCGGGTCTCCTTCAACCTACTTTCTTTTTCAAGATGCCACTGTTCGTTTAAATGTACTTCGTGATCTTGTTAATCATGTACCGCGCAATTTTGCAGCAGATTTCCTAGTATCAGCACTAAAGGATGGCCATGAGCTGTCAAAGATATATGCAGCATGGGGACTTGGAATGCTCAGGCATGAAGACGCCAAAGATTTATTAATTAGCACGGCTAGGGAAACAGGCAACCCTTCACTTGTTAGAGCCTGTGCTTTATCGCTAGCTACTATGGGTATTTCTCCTAAAGAGAATGGCGTAAAAGCCAAGCCGCTATATGATCTTAATGATGTGGATGAGGAGCTTGATTTTAATAGTTTCAACCCATTAACTGCGCAGAGAGACTCTGGGGTTACGTTGGGCGATATAAGAAGAGAGGCCATGAATAAGATGGCTCTCTATCCTTATATGAGCGCTGTTTATCTGGTAAAAGTAGAGGGAGAGTATGAGAAGGCAACAATGAGAAAAGATATGAGGGGCGTTGGGTCAGAGAGGATAGCTGATAAGATGTCTTTTATGTCGATTACCAAAGAAAATTTTGAAAGGTTTTATGAGCAAGGCGAAACAGTAGCTATAATGTTTCAATTATCAAGCGTTCATGGCAGGGCGGTCTTTGATGTTGATGAGAATGGCAACTGGTATCAACTTAAAGGCGTTGGCTTAGTTAATAACGCGAGATTAAATGATCATCCATTATGGCAGGCGCCAGAGCTTACATCTAATACAGATAGCGGACTCGCTGATGTTAATATGACAAATCAGAAAGATATTATTGCAGGACCCCTTGATGTTGAAGAAGCTGGTGGTGATATATCGAAGCTGATGGCTATGACGAGGTTTAGGAGAATGGTTGAGCCTATGGGTTCTGGATTTCGCGAAGCTCCTCGGTTCAAACCTAATAGTGATGATGAGAATGTGCCAGATTGGAAACCGACCTTTATTCCCGGAACACATCTTACCTATTTTGGTAAAGAAGCGCGCAGGATTGGTGAGTTAGCTGATTTTGATGTACCGAATGAGTTCAGGTTAAATTGGTTCCTTTCTGAGGCAGGCTTTTTGGATATAGATGAACTAAGTAAACAGAGCAATGGTTTTTACAAAGACAAGTTGCAGGATTACCTTGTTTGGTATTCACGAAAAATAGGGCGTGAGGTTGCCAAGCTTATCAATGCTGAGAAGTCACACTATTTTATCGGAAACCTGCATAACGCGACACTCGCTGGAAAAGTAGTTGATTTTGAATCGATCCAATTTCATAAGGAAGTTGAACAAGAGGAACATATAGCGCTTGTTCGCAGAGATATCGATCATGCAGCATCTATGCTCTCTGAAATATTTGTAATCTTGTGTAATCAAAATATTGTAGAGATCGTGCAGGAGTACCAACATGAAGTAGGAATGATGGATTTTGAGCTAGGCATGATGAATGAGAAACTTAAGTGTCAATTTTTAGAATCTCTTGATGAGCATATTGACAAAGACAAAAAATGGGTAGTTACTGCTGTCAGAGCTGGGCTAAAGAA
>JBHPDT010000152.1:0-2062 GCA_042577545.1 Candidatus Omnitrophota bacterium
CGGCGGCCATCGGCGTTATCTTTCCAGCGTTATTCCTTCCATCAGTTAGCAGAATTATTACCTTGCTCTTTGACTTAATTTTTTTTATTCTATTAAGAGATGTGGCTAAAGCAGAGCCTATCGCCGTACTGTCTTCAAGCATGCCGGCGTATATTCGATCGAGATTACTGATAAGCCAATCGTGATTCAGGGTCAGGGGAGAGACCGTATATGGTCTGGCTCCAAAGGCCACCAAGCCAATGCGGTCATTTTTTCTTTGTTCTATGAAATGAGGCAATATATCCTTGAGGGCATCAAATCTGCTTAACTTTTTTTCGCTGCTGCCGAAATCCTCTGCAAGCATGCTTGTTGATACATCCACAGTCAAAATAATATTTATTCCCTTGGCCCGTTTTATAGAATCAGCTATTGGTGACTGCGGCCTGGCTAACGCTATTATCATAATTACAAGAGCGGCGCATCTTAGATAAACCATCTTAGAATAAAGAAATGTCTTAATAGAACCACCCATACCAGAGACAAGACTAACCGAAGAAAAGATATAGACGGCAAGATTACCGGATATCAAGATGTTGAGCTGGATATTGACGAGGATCTATTGAGAGATATAGCATCTTGGACTGGAGCGCAGTATTTTCGGGCAACAGACAAGGATGCATTGAAAAAAGTTTATGAAGAGATAGACCGTTTAGAGAAGATACCCATGAAAGAGAGAGGCTATGATTATAAAGAACTCTTCAGGGGATTTCTGATTTTTGGTTTATTTTTATTGATTTTAGAAGTTGCGCTCTCTAACTCATTCTTAAAAAAGGTGCCATAATCCAGATGAGATTTGAAAACAGTTATATGTTATTAAATATTTTTTGGTTTATCCTTATAGCGGTTGTTTTCTTTATTATTATTACCCGAAGAAACAGGATTTTAGCAGAGGCATTTGTTCAGAGAGATCTATGGAAGGAGGTTCTAGGGTCATTAAACTCCCGACAACGGCGCATCAAAGCTGTCCTTATCTGCGTAGCTATTATATTTATACTGCTTGCGATCTCAAGGCCCCAACTGGGTTTTCAGTGGGAGGAGACTAAACGGTATGGCAGAAATGTTATCTTTGCTGTGGATGTATCAAGGTCCATGCTTGCCAAGGATATAAAACCGAACAGGTTAGAGCGCGCAAAACTCGCAATAACTGATCTAGTAGCCAAATTACCAGGGGACAGGATAGGACTTATAGCCTTTTCTGGAACAGCCTTTACTCAAGCCCCCTTAACCCTAGATTATGATGGTTTTATGCTGGCGCTAAAGGATTTAGATATCGATTCAATACCTAGAGGGGGCACATCATTGTCAGCAGCTATAAAGGAGGCTATCAGGGTCTATGAGATAGACGCCAGCAAGGATCGTACATTAATCATTATAAGTGATGGCGAGGAACATGAAGGAGATTCTATTAAAATAGCTAAGGAAGCTAAAAAAAGGGGGATAGAGATTCTTTCTGTTGGGGTGGGGTCTGTTGATGGTAGCTTTGTTGAGGTGAGCGATTCAGGCGGCAACTCAGAATTCCTAGAAGATAGACATGGCGCTATGGTTAAGTCTTGTTTAAATGAAGCTCTCTTAAGAAAGATAGCCTTCTTGACAGGGGGCTCCTATATTCGCGGCAGTTCAGTAGAATTCGGTTTAGAAAAGATATACAGTGATAAGGTCATGAGTAAGAGGGCGACCGAAAAAAAAGGCAAGAAAAAGAAACGTTACAACGAGCGCTTTCAGATACCGCTGGCATTGGCCATAATGATGCTCTGCATTGAGTTAGCACTGTCTGATAGGAGGGATTTGGTGACATGAGATTTACATCTCTCCTGATTATCTACGTAACTCTTATATTAAACTGCTGCTCATTTTCAGAGGCGGCAGACAATAATGCTAGGATAGCTCAAAAAGGGAATGCGCTATATAAACTTAAGCGCTTTGATAAGGCTATAGCCAGATATGAAGAGGCCTTATCTGATGTTTCAAATCAAAAAACTGCCGCTCGCATTAACTTCAATATAGGGGCAGCTCTCTATATGAA
>JBHPDT010000153.1:0-2021 GCA_042577545.1 Candidatus Omnitrophota bacterium
GAATAGACTAGCGTATCAGCCTGATTCTTGGTCTCAACAGACTCCTTTGTCTTCTTGTCCTCTTCCGCGAATTTCTCCGCGTCCTTTACCATCTTATTAATCTCATCTTCATTGAGCTTCGTTGACGCGGTTATCCTTATCGATTGCTCTTTTCCAGTGCCGAGATCTTTTGCTCCGACATGGACTATACCATTTGCGTCTATATCAAAGGATACCTCGATCTGAGGCACGCCTCTTGGCGCTGGAGGAATACCAACAAGATCAAACTTGCCCAATTCCACATTATCATTCGCCATCTGTCTCTCACCCTGAAGAACCCGTATCGTAACCGCAGGCTGATTATCCGCTGCTGTGGAGAAGACCTGGGACTTCTTTGTAGGAACAGTGGTATTTCTCTCAATCAGTCTTGTGCAGACACTTCCGAGAGTCTCAATTCCTAATGAGAGTGGGGTAACATCGAGTAAGAGTATATCCTTTGTATCACCCTTCATTATAGCTGCCTGCGCTGCCGCTCCCATTGCCACACACTCCATAGGGTCTATACCGCGCTCTATCTTCTTTCCAATATAATCTTCAACAAACTTCTGAACAATAGGCATGCGTGTTGGACCGCCTACCATGATTATCTTATCTATGTCCCTGCCTAGAAGTTTCGCGTCATCTATAGCCTGCTGTAAAGGGTGTTTGCATCTCTCAATAGTCTGGCCAACCAGCTCTTCTAATTTCGCTCTGTTTATAGAAAGAGTAAGGTGCTTTGGTCCGCTTGAATCAGCTGTAATAAATGGAAGATTAATATCAGTTGTAACTGTGCTTGAGAGCTCTACCTTCGCCTTCTCAGCTGCCTCGCGTAATCTCTGCATAGCCATCTTATCGTTCCTAAGATCTATGCCGGTCTGTTTTTTAAAATCCTCCGCAATATAATCTATCAGGGTATTATCCATATCTGTTCCACCAAGCTGTGTATCACCACTTGTAGATTTTACCTCAAAGGTAGCGGCCTTATGCTCTTGGTCCCATCCCATCTCAAGGATAGTAACATCGAGTGTTCCACCGCCGAGATCAAAGACCATTATCTTCTGCTCTTTTCCAGCCTTATCAAGTCCATAAGCAAGGCACGCCGCGGTCGGCTCATTAATTATCCTTAATACATTTAAGCCAGCTATCTTTCCAGCGTCCTTTGTCGCCTGCCTCTGGTTATCATTAAAATACGCCGGAACTGTAACAACAGCCTCATTAACCTGATCTCCAAGATACGCCTCCGCATCCTGCTTTATCTTCTGTAAGATAAACGCTGATACCTGCTGAGGGGTATAATCTTTTCCATATACCTTAAACTTATGATCTGTTCCCATCTTTCTCTTTGCAGCTTGGATAGTACCTTCAGGGTTAACAGATGCCTGCCTTTTTGCAGGTTCCCCAACAAGTTTCTGCCCATCCTTTGTAAATGCCACAACAGAAGGAAATGCCTTGCCGCTGGAAACGCCAGCTCCTTCCGCGGAAGGTAAAATTACAGGCCTTCCACCTTCCATTACAGATGCTGCTGAGTTTGAAGTTCCTAGATCAATTCCAATTACTTTTGCCATTTTGACCCCCTTGTTCTCTTGTTCAGGGTTCAGGGGTCAGGGTTCAGGGGTCAGAAAAAACTGAACCCTGTACCCTGTCCCCTGTCCCCTGTTAGTTTTCGTCGTTCTCCTGGTTATCTTCCTGGTTTTCTTGCTCTTGATCTTCTACTTTTTCTTCTTCTTTTGGTTCTTTTTTCTTGGTAACCTTCACCTTCGAAGGACGGATCACTCGATCGTTTAGTTTATATCCTGGTTGAAACTCCTCAGTGATCTTATCCTCATCATCAATATCTTCTTCAACCACCTCTATAGCATCATGTTCGTGAGGGTTAAACTTCTCACCAACACAGTCTATTCTCTTAAGACCCTTCTCCTCCAGAAGCTTATGAAGTTGTTTAGATATCATATCAACGCCCTGATGCAGAAGATCAAAGTCCTTCTTCTTATCAGCTGATTTTA